>NZ_LZMJ01000006.1:0-50530 GCF_001665495.1 Rhodococcus sp. 852002-51564_SCH6189132-a | reverse complement strand
TTCGGCACAGGGCACATCCTTCCAGCAGTGCCTTGCGGCACCACAGATCAGATGTCACCTATCCGTGCAGCAGTCCCGGCACACTCCCGGCGGGTTCACGGACTCGTTTTGGTGGGCACGGGCTTCTCACAGCACCAGCATTATCCCGGGATAACGGCTTGCTATGAACCATCCCGGGTTTCATGCACACACTGTCATTTGTGTGCGACCGGTTGATCGGCACGGTGTTCAGCGTAGTACCTGGCTTCGTACTCGGCCGGTGGGATCCGCCCGAGGCGATGCATAAGCCGGCCGGTGTTGTACCAGTGCACCCACGCAAAGGCAGCCTCCTCGACGTCACTGATGGTGCGCAACGGGCCCTCGCGGAACGGGGAATCGTCGGCGATGCACTCGGTCTTGTAGAGCCCGATCGTCGTCTCTGCGAGAGCATCATCGTAGGCATCGGCCACCGAACCTATTGACGGCCGAATCCCTTACAGGAACAGGGTTTCCCCGAACCAAGAAGCCGTATACTGCGAGCCCGCATCTGATTGGTGAATAGTTCTCTCGCGCAACGGATTGCCGTGCATCGAGTGCAGCATGCAGGCCTGATTCACTGCCCGCTGCACAAACGCGGTCTCCTTCGACGTCGACACCTCCCAACCGACGATCGTGCCGGCGAACGCATCGATCACGAACGCCGTGTACGCGAAGCACGGCACCATCCGCACGTACGTGAAGTCGGCGACATAGAGCGCGTCGGGCCGCTCGACCCGGAAGTTCCGGTCGACCAGATCCGGTGGCCGCGGCGCCGACGGCTCCGAGATCGTGGTGCGGACCTTGGAGCGAGCGGCGCGGACCCAACTTCGGATTCGGGTGGCCGCGCGTGGCGCGCTGTCGTCGGGTGCTCGACTCCGGCCGCTTCGACCTCTGGGGTGGTAGGACCGGCCGGCGCAACTGTGTCTTCGACGGTGGTGGCTCCTGGTTGTTCCGACCGCGGCTGCAGAGATTCGAGGCGCTGCGGTGGGGATGGAGCCACCTCTGGTGTCCACAACGGCACAGAAGGCCGCCACCATGAAGGTGGAGTCCACTGCGGCGGCGTCGACGTAGGAGGTCGAGGGGGCGGCCACGAGAGGGTGAGAATCGGGGCCCGCGGAATGACGACTTCGCCACCCGTTCCACCGGAACCGCGCTTCGAACCGGATCCATCACCTCCCGACGTCCCTCCTTCGGTACCGGACTCGGTCTCTCCTCGGTCGGGCCCCGAACAGGTCGAACACGCGTCGACTCCGGGCTTCCTCTGTGCTGCTGCGTGCATTGTGGACATCCCACCAACGAGAACCACTGCAAGGCAAAGCGTGAACAAGGCGCTGTATCGGCGTGACGGTGTCATCATGGTTCCCTCCGTGCGTGACATCCACTTTCGCGTCGCTTTACGGGCAACTCGCGAGTAGAGCACTACGCGAATCGGCGAACACGGTGGCGCACGCGTTGGCCTGCGGGTCCCCACCGATGTTTCGATCGCTGCCGCACCGCCGTTCGACGTCCTGCTGGTCTGGCACTGCACCCGGTCTCGCTCGTCGACCACGAACCGGCGTGCCGGGTCGCGCGACAGATGGACTACCGGTGGCAGGAATCCCCGGAACTCGACAGACCGGGACCGGCCGACCTCTGGCCGCAATGCAAAAATCCACCCCCACCGGCCCGGACGTGGCTGACAGAATGAAGCAGCCGGTCGTTCCGACCGGTATCGCTCGCCGGAAGGACATTCACGATGGCGCATGTCAACCTCGGTAAGCAGCACCCGGCCGCCTACAAGAGCGTATTAGCCCTGAACGAGGAGGTCGAGGAGGCCGTCGCGCGAGCCGGACTCGATGCGAAGCTGGCCGAACTGGTGAAGGTCCGGATGTCGCAGCTCACCGGATGCGCGTTCTGTCTGCGCATGCACACGCGACGCGCTCGACAAGGGCGAGACCACCGATCGTCTCGCGGTCCTTGCCGCATGGTGGGAGTCGCAGTACTTCACCGAACATGAGCGGGCCGCGCTCGCCGAAGACGTCACTCACCCCATGGAACCCGCTGGTCACGAGTGGGACAACGGATCACTGAGCGACGAGCAGGTCTCCGCGATCACGTGGCTCACGATCGTCATGAACGCGTGGAACCGCATCGCCGTCCGAAGCCATTACCCCGTCGCTCCGTGACCTGCGCCGGACACCACCTCCGACCGGAAGATCTCCCGCGTCAGAAGTCGGTGAGGTCCGGGAAGAACAACACCTGCCCGACGGTGATCTTGTTCGGATCGGCGATGTGATTGGCAGCCGCAACGATCGGGAACATCTCCGCGTTCCCGTAGTGGTGTTGCGCCAAGACCCGCAGGGTATCGCCGGCGACGGCGGTGTGCCGGAGATTGAGTCCCGGACGGATCAGCACGCGTCCGACCTCGACGTGGTCGGGGTCGGCGATGCGGTTCGGGAACGAAATGATCGGATGCAACTGCGCCTCGCCGTACCAGCGACGTGCCCGTTCCGAGAGCGTCTCCCCTGCGACCACGGTGTGCCCGACGTCCCCGAGTTCGGGAATGAGAAGCGATCGACCTACCCGGACAACGTTCGGATCGCCGATGTGGTTGGCCGCTGCGAGTACCGGAAAGAAAGTCCCGTCATCGTAGAAGTGCTGAGCCAGCCCCGACAGTGTTTCGCCGGACGCGACGGTGTGCCGGCGGGTGATATACGGGATGAGCAGTTCCTGACCCACACTGATCGTGTTCGGGTCGGCGATGCCGTTGGGGACAGCGATGACGGGGAAAAGAGTTGCGTCGCCGTAGAACCTCTGAGCCAGCTTCGACAGGTATCGCCTGCGGCAACTTCGTATTTCGTAACCATGGCCGTGCCCCGGGTGGTGTGGACGTCGGCGATTCGGATCGAGCCGCCGATGACCATGCTGCTCACCATCAGGAGCAGGTACACGCGTAGCGCGCTACCCGAAATCACTACCGAGGAGTCCCTTCGACTACGTCGGTGGCAGCAGTGGTCAGCAGAGAGGAGTGCGGCACCAAACCCGCACGAGTGAGCGCGCTCATCACGATGCTCTCGATGTGTCGCCACCGGCTCGGTCGGTAGGTGCGCTCGGGACGGAACGAACTATCGGTCATGGTCTGCCTTTACGACCGTCGCGCACCCCGGAAAGCGTGCGGAACGTGCTCGAAAAGGTTGGACACCGGCGTCCCACACGCCCCGGGCTCGCTGAGCCGGGGCGGCGTGGCCGACATGTCCGCATGTGGCCGGTCGGGCGGGCGACCCGTCAGTGCCGGCTGGTGGATTCGTCGGTGACGAGGCGGTACAGCACGTACACCGCGAACCACGCGATGAGCACCGACGCGATCACGAGCGCGATCTCGTAGAAGAGGACCATGTGCTCGATGCTACGACCCGCCGTGGCTACCTGCCTGTTATCACCGGAATTGTCCGCCGCGCCAGGTCGGCAGGTCGCGCGTTCCGAGTGCCACCTCGAGGGCCGCCTGTCCGGACAGTCGTGTCGAGTCCAGTACCGGTAACGGCGAGTCGGCCGGGGAGACCAACAGCGGGATCTCGGTGCACACCAGCGCAACCGCGTCGCATCCAGAGTCCGCGAGTCTGCCGATGAGGTCCACGAAGGACGTCCGGGTCTCGTCCCTGAAGACGCCGTGCACCAGTTGGTCGAAGATTGTCGCGTGTACCAGGTCCTGGTCGTCGTCGGTCGGGATGACGGCCTCGATCCCGCGTGCCACCAGTTCGCGAGGATACAGAGGGCCCTGCATGGTGAACCGCGTTCCCAGGATGCCGACGCGTCGGTGCCCGGCACGCTGCGCTGTGTCGGCCACGATGTCGATCAGGTGCAGCCCGGGAATTGCGAGTGGTTCGCCGGGTGCTTCGAGCGCGAGGTGTGCGGTGTTGTCCGGGCACACGAAGAAGTCGCAGCCGGCCCGGGCCAGTCGATCGACGCTGGTCGCCGGCACGGCGCGCACCGCTTCGTAGTCTCCGCGCTCCCACGCGGGCATGCAGCGCTCGAAGGAGATGCAGTCCATCGTCACGTCCGGATGTGCCGGGTGCCCGAGACGGTTGCTGTGCTGACAGACCTCACGCCGGCACAGCGAGGCACCTTCCCAGCTGTGGCCCAGGATTCCGACGTCTTTCACCCCTGCACCCTCTCTGTCCTGCACCTGTGGTCGCTCTCCGTGTGACGAGCGGGAGAGCGACCACGGCGGTGACGGATCAGGATCCGGACGACGATCCGGTCTCGATCAGCTGCGTGATGACGGCGACGAGAACATCCGCGAGGAACGTTGCTGCAGAGCCCATTCGATTACCTCTTCCTTCGGTGTACAGGTACGCGCGCTCGGGCGAGCGCAGACTGCCTAGCGCTGCAATGGCTTTCATTGCATCCGCCGGCTGGGGCAGACAGTAGACAATTCTTGCTCCGCGCACTCGGTGACCGGCGCCACAGCCGAGGGGCGCTCCTCCCTCGGCAACCTTCCCGGCCCCGATCCGAGGGGTGCACAGTTTTCGATCCGCGCGCGTGTCTGATCGTCATAAGTGGGGATTATGACGATCAGTACGCACACTCGATCACGGATGAGATCAAGCTGCTTCTACTGCGCTCTTCGTTACGAAAAGCCACATCGTGTGGTTTCTACCCAGTTCGCAGCGTTTCATATCGTTTCGTTTCATCACAGTACCGTTTCTTAATTACGTAACTAAATGCGGTACGATACCTGCGACCCGGGATTTCGACGCGCCACGACGAGGACCTCCATGACCGACGCACACTCCCCCACTCCCGAAGCGACCACCGACGAGGAGGACTCGAGCAAACCCCGGGTGGGACGCCCTCGGAAGTACGCCACGGCAGCCGACCGTGTGCGCGCCTATCGCGAACGCGAACGCGCCAAGAAAGAAGCCGCCGGCACGGCCCCGGCGGTCGTCGAGAGCCCGGACGATGCGATCTCCGCGCTCACGGCCGCCACCACTGCCCTACGCGCCCTCGCAACCAACAGCGTCGAGCAGTACTCGGCGATCGCCGAACGGATCACCACCGCGGTCGACAAGCTCACCGACGCCGAGGCCCTCGAGGCGCAGATGACGCGGTCCGCCGCCGAACTCGCGAAGGTCAAAGCCGACGCCGACGCGAAGATCGTCCGTCTACGCGAACAACTCGCCCAGGCACTCGAGGACCGCGACAACGCCGACGCGGCAGTGGCCGCCGTCGACGCCGAACTCGCCGACGCTCGTACCGCACACACCGAACAGGTGCGCCGACTCGACGAGGCGCATCACGCCGAGCTGACGCGCCTCAAGGACGAGCACGCCGCAACACTGCAGCGGTGGAAGGACGAGTTCGAGGCCGCGACCGCCGAGCACACAGGGGTAGTCGGCGACCTGCGTGCGACGATCGTTCAGCAGGACGAATCCCTCACCGCGCAGCGACGCGAACTCGACGAGGCAGCAGCCCAGCGTGAGCGCGCGACCGTCGAGGTCACCGACCTGCGAGCCGAGATCGCGCGCCTGCAGGCCGCACTCGACCGGGAGGTCTCTACCCGCGAGCGCCTCGACACCGAGCTCACCACCGAGCGCGACCGCACCTCCGAGCTACGGAGCCGACTCGAGGAATCGCGCATCACCGCCGCGACGGCCCAGGCAGCCGAGACCGCGGCACGAGCACGCGGCGACGAACTGCGGGCCGAACTGTCGGCACTGCGCGACGAGATCACCGCCTTGCGCGACGAGACGAAGACGCTTCAGACTGAAAATCTGACGCTGAGAACCGAATCGACCTCTCTCCGCGCCGAACTGGATGCAGCGAGGGCCGCCGGGACGAGCTGAGCCGGTCGCCCGATCATCGAGAGGTTCGATGCCGATCTCCGCCGGCAGGGACGAGCGTCATCCGAGCTGTTCGAACAACGACACGATGATGCCGTCCGGTCCCCGCACGTACGCCATTCGCACGCTGTTCTCGTATTCACCGATACCCCCGACGAGCCCGTAACCCTGCTCGGCTACAGCGTCGACGGCAACTTGGAGGTCGCCGACCTCGAACGACACATTGCGGATCCCGAGCTCGTTCGGCATCGCCGTCGGCGAACCGGGGAGGTGGTCGGGCGCGATGAAGCGCGAAAGCTCGAGCCGGGTCCCTCCGTCCGGGGGTCGGAGCATCACGATCTCGCAGTGCGTGCCGGGGAGTCCGCAGACGGTCGCAGGAAAGTCGCCCTGCACAGAGCCGGTGCCTTCGACCTCGAAGCCGAGGCCGACGAAGAACGCCGTCGCAACGTCGAGGTCGGAGACGGTGAGGCCGACATGGTCGAAACGTCGTACGTGTGCCATGGGATCCATCCTTCGATGTTGTCTCGTCCGTTTACTGCTGGGACGGAGCCGGTGCTCGGATCTCGGCATTCCGCGGACTCGGTGGGATATCGGATCGTTCCCCACCACCGCATCGATGAGCTACGACGCGTCCCTCTGATCCGAGCAGCCCTGACAAGCATCAGCAGGCACAGCGCGATGCCCCATCCGATCTCCGACAGCATCACACCCGCACCACCGCCCCGTCATATCACACACCTGCTCATCCACATTCAGAGCAGTAGAGCCCGAATTGTTTCTGTGAGAAGTTCAATTCTTCCACTGCGACAGGGCACTTCGTTGTTACGACGCGCTGGTTATCTCCGCCGGTTCGGTGCATCCAGGCTTACCGGTAGCTACGGTCAAGGCCACGAACTCGGGGTGGATGTCTTCGTCGAAGGTCAAGGCACTCCGCTCGGAGCGACAGACCGGCCGACCCCGCGGCCACCGCTTCGGACTTCGGCGCACCCACCCGCACGGGTGCCGCGCCGCAGACCGGCTCGATCGACTGCGTTCGGTTCCCGAGCAGACTGAACAGTCATGTCAAGGTCCTTACCTCTGACTGTGGAAGGCGTCCGGGTAGAGCCGCTCCGCGATGGTTTCGACCGCCTCGACGTTGCCGATGGTGCCGGGATAGAAGTCGCTCTGTGGGACGCCGATGAGCAGACCGTCCCGAACCGCTGTGACGTTCGGGAATGTGGCGCGCAAGTATTCGAGCACCTGCTGTTCCTGCTTGTCGCTGGTGGTGCCGAACACAATGGCGTCGGGGTTGCGGCTGATGATCTCTTCAGGGTTGATCTCGGCCGAGAAGAAGTCCGCGAACTCCGGGGCGTCCGGGTCGAAGACGTTCTCGCCGCCGGCGGTGCGGATGATGTCGTACTCGATGCCCGCACCGATCGCACCGAGAACGTTCCCCTCGACCCAGACCTGGGCCACGGTCACAGGCTCTTCTCCTCTGATCGACTCTTCGACGGCCTCGAGGCGGTTCTGCGCGCCCTCGGCGAGCGCATCGGCCGCGTCGGCAACTCCGAGGATCTGCCCGAGGTTGGCGATGTCGATGAACAGGTCGGTGACTTGTGCGCTGGAGCGACGGTCCGCGCATCCGCCGGTGGCAACGTAGGCCTGGGCGCCGTTTTCGGAGAGTTGTTCGATGCTGGCGTAGCCCTGCTCGGCGGTGAACTCGTACTCGGTGGGCGAGACCACCAGATCCGGTGAGACCGTCAGGAGGTCCTCACGAGCCGGAGGCGTGTCCGTGCTGAGCACAGGGACGTCGGCAGCACGACCGGCGACGTCGTCAGGGAGTTCTGAGGTGCTGACCTGGGCCTGGCCGACGAGCGTGTCCTGGGCTCCGAGGCGCAGCAGCAGATCGGTCTGGGACGGCATCATGCCGACGACCCGAGTGGGCGGTTGCTCGAAGGTGAGCTCGCGCCCGCAGTTGCTGAACGTCACCGTCTCGCGCGTGCCTTCGGAAATGCCACTGCCGGTGGATGTCACGCTCGTGCCGCAGGCAGTGAGCAGAAGTGATGCGAGGACGAGAAGACCGACACCAGCGGTCAGGCCTTTACTCGCTGGTCTCGGGTTGCTGGAAAGAGAGTTCATCGGATGGGGATTTCCTTTCTCAGGGTGATACCGGCTTCATCGGCGGTGCGTACGCGCTCGTCGAAGACGAAGTGCCGTTGTCCGGTACGCGGGTGGACGACCGAGGTGGACTCGACATGGAAGACCGAACGGATGAGGTCGACGTCGAGCACTTCGTCGGGGGCTCCGTAGGCGATGAGCCCTCCGTCTGCGAGCACACCGATCGCGTCGCAGTTGCGAGCCGCGAGGTTGAGGTCGTGGAGGGCGACAAGTACTGTGCGCTCGGTCGTGCGCACAAGGTCGAGCAGCTCGAGCTGATGGGCAATATCGAGGTGATTCGTCGGCTCGTCGAGAATGAGCACCGGCGTGTCCTGTGTGAGCGCCCGGGCAAACAGCACGCGCTGCCGCTCACCGCCGGACAGCTCCGAGAACGCTCGAGATGCGAGGTGACCGGCGCCGACCTGGGCAAGCGCGCCCAGCGCGAGCGCGATGTCCGAGTCCGAGTCACGTCCGAAGCCCGCCCCGTGCGGGATGCGTCCGAGGAGTACAAGATCGAGGACGGGGATCTCGAATTCTTCGCTGTGCTCCTGCGTCATCACCGCCACCCTCTGCGCGAGCTGGCGGCGGGTGAGGGCGGCCAGCGAGGCATTGTCGTAGCGCACCGTCCCTGCTGATGGGATGTCGATTCCGGAGAGGGCGCGCAGCAGAGTCGATTTCCCGCTGCCGTTCGGCCCGAGCAGGCCCAGAACCGTGCCGGAAGGGACCTCGAAGCTGATGTCGCGGAGGATGTCCCGGTCTCCTCGGCGCGCGCCCAGTTGGTCGACGGTGACTCTCATCGGCTCATACCCAGCCGGTCGGCGCGGTCGCGGCGCAACAACCACAGGAAGAACGGGGCGCCGACCAGTGCGGTGAGCACTCCGAGAGGGACCTCCGCAGGTGCGGCCAGCGTGCGTGCCAGCAGGTCGCAGGTCGTGAGGAACACCGCTCCCCCCAGGACTGCGACCGGCAGCATCTTGCGGTGATCGGAGCCGACGATGATGCGGGCCACGTGCGGCACGACCAGGCTCACGAACCCGATGCCGCCGGAGACTGCCACCACCGCGCCGGTCAGAAGCGCGGCGGCGATGAGGACCGTGGCGCGCAACCCGTTGACGTTGATGCCGAGTGAGGTGGCCGCGTCGTCGCCGACGAGCAACGCGTTGAGCGCACGCGCACGGGTCGCGGCGAAGATCGCAACCGCGATCAACGCGATCACCGGGAGGAGCAACTGTGGCATCGTCGCCGCCGAGACGGAGCCGAGCAGAAAAAACATGATGCTGTACACGTTCTGTGCATCGGTTGAGATCGTCAGGTAGCTGGTGACTGCGCTGAACAACGATCCGAGAGCAACCCCTGCCAAGATCAGCCGTTGTGGAGCGATTCGACCGCCCTTGCACGCCAGGAGGTACACCGCACCCGTCGCGATCCCCGCCCCGATGAACGCTGATGCCCCGATACCGAGCGAACCGATCCCGATGCCGAGCACGATGTACGACACGGCCCCGACGCCGGCACCCGCCGAGACTCCGAGGATGTACGGCTCGGCGAGCGCATTGTGCGCCACGGCCTGGATGAGCGCTCCCGCCAGCGCGAGCGACGCACCGGTCAATGCCGCGAGAACGGCACGCGGAAGCCGGAACTGCCACACTGCGTTGTCCTGCATCGTCGTCAGCGAGCCGTCCGTCATCCACGGCATACCCGGCACCAGATGTCCGACAAGGATCTTCACGGCGTCCATCGCAGGTACCGCGATCGTCCCCACGCTCACGGACAACACGAGCATCACCACTAGGAGCACCGACAACGACGGCACCAGGATCCGCACCGCCAGCGCGCCCCTTCGGCGGGGGACGTGCGCGGCAGCGGCTGTGTCATGACCGGCCGCAGCTGAGAGGGAAACGGGCGGCTGCGGCGTTGCCGCAGCCGTCGAAATATCCGGTGTCATGCGTGTCGTCCTTCGGAAGAGCGGGTGCGTCGGGTGGTGTGTGCAGCGAAGCTGAGAAGCACCGAACCCATCGAGTGCAGACTGTCGAGATGATTGGAGCCGTGACCGGCGTGCGGTGCTTCCCACACGAGTGCTTCTGCTCCCGCTTCTCGGAGAACTGAGGCCAACGCATAGCTGTCATCGGGATTCACGCGCGAGTCCTCGGCGAGCACGATCCCGAGGAATCGCGGCAGCCTGTGCTCCGGGTCGATCATCTTCGCGCGGTGCAGCGGTGATATCGCACGAAGTTCCTGCGTGCCTTCGGGACTGCTCGTATCACCGAACTCGTCGAGCCAGATTCGGCCGAGCGGGTGCTTCTCGAGGGAGAGCAGATCCAAAGGTGCTGCCGTGGTGGCGAAGCCCGTGCATATTCCGCGATGGTCGAGAGCGCAACTCGCCACCACGGTTCCGCCGTGAGAAGCACCGGCGAGCACGAGCAATTCGGGGTTCGTCAAGTCTGCGCCGGCCAGACCACGAGCAGCGTCGGCAAGGTCATCGATCCCTCGCCGCTTCCCGGCGCCGTAACCGGCCCGACGCCACTGCTCACCGTGCTCCCCACCGCCACGGATGTGTGCTGTCGCGTATCTGCCCCTGGACTCCACCCACGCGGGAATCGTCGGTTCGAAGACGGGAAGGTCAGGGACTCCGAAGCCGCCGTAACACGTCAAAATGGTCGGGGCCGGGCCGGTGAGCCCTTTCGGAGAGGTGACGACGACCGTCAAAGTCTCCCCATCATCTGCCGCGAACTCGTGCCGCACAGTCTCGAAGTCTCCGGCGACCGTCGCCGCGCCACCGCCGCGGGTGCGCTCGTCGACGGTTACCACGTGCGGAGGCACTGCCGGTGCTTCGATTACGACATACGTTCTGCCGCCGTCGGCGCCCAGATCCGTGATCGATGCGACCGACCCGCCGCTATTCACGGGCCATTCGTCGATCACGGTTCCGTGTGCGAGTCGCAGTAGCACGCTGGCGCCGGCGCGAACCGCGCTCGCATGAACCGTGTCCCCGGTGACGGTGACGGCGGTCAGCCGCACCGCAGGGTCCATCCATCGCCATCGTTCCACCCCCGAATGCGCGTCGAGCACGTGCAACGCATTGCCCCCATACACGAGGACGTCGCCGTCGTTGATTCCGAATACACCCGTGATCGATGGGAAGGAACCGAGACGCGCACTGTTGTCGAGGCGGATCAATCGGGTCGGGCTCGCTGGTCGACTCTCGGCGAGAAGCATGTGGATGCCGGCAGAGAAGAGTCTGCATCGTGCATCACCGGCGACCGGTTCGACGGTGACTTCGTCGTGGACGACATCGACCTGCACGAGCCGTTGAGGGGAACGAGCAACCACTGCCAGCGACCGGGCGTCCGGAGTCCATTGCATCGGTTCGTAGCGGCAATGGATGTCGTTGTAGTGGCGGAGATTTCCGGAGGTGGTATCGAGCACGGCGAGAACCCCGTCTTCGTCTGCCCGCTCCGCGAGCTGAAGGGCGATGCGGCGGCCGTCAGGCGCCGGCGACATCGCCAGGATGTGCGCGTCCGGTTCGAAGATCGGTTGCTCCGATCCGGCGACGTAGATTCCGCGTGTGCGTCTGCCGGGCAAGCGGCTGAGTACGAACCCCGTGTCAGGTGTGCCGGGGCGGCCGTACTGTTCCCAACGTGCGAGCGCGGCATCGAGAGCATCGTTGATCGGGAAAGAGGATGAGGTCACGACTCAGCGGCCCATTCCGTCGTGAGGGCCTCCCGGCCAGAACAGCAAGCCCCCCTCGTCCACGGGGGTGGGAACAGTGACGGTCTCGAACGATCGGTCGGCGATCAGGTGGAGTTCGCCGTCCCCGCCGCGTGTGACGGCAACAGTGTCACCGGCGGGGGCAAGGGCGACGGCCCTGCGTTGCGCCGGTGCGTCACCGACCGGATCCCAGGGCAGGCGTCCCGGTGTCGGAGGGGCACTCATGTCGGGCAGTGACAGCTGCCGGTGAATGCGTAGCTGCGGTCTCTGCCGTTCGAAGATCGTAAGTTGGTCGCCGTCCGGATGGATCGTTGCGACTGCAGCGCGGGTGCGTGCCAGCGCGAAGCGAAAGGCAAGTCCCGGGGGCAGTGATGCGTGAGCGGTTCGGCCGGTGGTGAGATCGATCTCGACGAGGTGGTTCGTCCATTCCGCCCATGCAGTCGGGTTCGCCGGGCCCCCGCGCACAACACCTAGGGCTTTTCCTGCGTCGGAGTCCATGCGCAGGTAGAACGCACGACCGGGTACCGGCCACGGTACGATCCCCAGTGGCACAGGAACGCCCGCTTCCACCGCGAAGCGCTCGAGACCTCGGCTCGTCGCGGTGGCGAAGATTCCGGTCCGCGCATCTGCGACATCGCCATGCCCGTCGTCCGCGACCTCGGTCATCGCTCCGCGCAGGACGGGAACGTGGGGACCGACCCTGAGCGCTGCCGCGAGCGCGAGCGCCTCAATCGCCCCTGGCGAGCGATGCCGGAGGACGATGAACGGTTCACCGGTCGCTCGATCGCGGACGAGGCCCGCGCCGGGTTCGCCGATGCGTGAGCGGAACCGCCTGGATGTATTCGTATCGAGGTCGACGACTGTCACGACGTCACTCCACGGCTCGGAATTGGCACCGAAGCCTGTAGTTGCCACTACGTATCGTCCGCTCGGGTCACTTGCGATGTGTTCCACAGGCGTTGCGACCGGAACCGTCGCTGCGACGCCCTGTCGCACCACAATGAGTTCGCCGCGCAGATCATCGGCGAAGGCGTGCCCTCCCGATGTTCCCCCCAGGGAAAGAACCCCTGCGTGCTCCGCTGCGTGCCCGCGCCCGGGCCCGTGGAGCGTCGCTGTCGTATCGCTGATGCCGTACACGCGATCGGCGCGGTAATCGACGAGCACGAGCTGCGAAGGTCTCATGCGTCCACATACTATTGATTCTGACAATCGTTTTCAATTATGCTCCGGTCGTTCGCCTCGCGGACACGGCCACCCCATCCGGTGCGGCCGACAGAACACACGAAGGAGAAGTCCCATGGACAAGCAGATCCTCGCCGAGATCGAAGAGACCGAGCAGCTGGCCCACCTGTCGGCCACGCACTCGAACGCACTCGTCGAGAACCCGTTCGACTGACCTTCGCAGCACACACTGCACACGCCCGGTCGAGCAGCCCCGGTGGCTGCTCGACCGGGCTCGTTCGAAAGGCTGCCGATGTCCTCCAATTCTTCCGTTGTTGCGCTCCCTGGCGCTCCAGGCCATCTGATCGCCTCCAGGGACAACACAGTCACGCTCCGCACCACCGCGGGCACGCTCCTGCAGGTCCAGAACCCGCCGACCGATCTTCTTCCCGCACTGCACGATCCGGCGTCAGCGACCAAGACTGCCTGCACCTACGTGCAGCGCCTGAACGAGGAAGTCGCCGAACGCGACACCGCCGACATGCAGGCACGCTGGCCCGAAGCGCGACGTGCAGTCATCCTTACCGGAACGGGACCGATCGCCGACGACACCGCCGACGCGCTCCGCACGTGGGGAGCCACACCGTCGCGTTTCGCCACCACCCAAGAACTCTCGAGAGATCCGATTCTCCGCGACGAAACCTGCGCCGACGATCCGAGCCTGGTGATCTCATACGCGGACTCGCCGAACGAGCGCCAACATTGGGGACTGCTGGACGCACAACGTCGCCCGTCCGTCGCCTGGCTCCGCACATACCGAGAAGGCGACGTGTGTTTCGTGGACCCATTGACACTCGCTGCGGGCGACGCAACGGCCGACCACGTGCTACGGCGACGTATCGCCGCCAGCCTCACACCCACTGCGATGACCGAGTGGATCCACAACGCACCCGGTGCCACCACGGTGCCCGACACCTACGCCCGCGCCATGACAGTGAGCAAAGTCCTCACCGTCGCGCTTGCATGGGCGCAACAAGCGCCGACGCTGACACACCACCGCCACACACTCTGGAAACTCGTCCCCGCCACAGGCAGGACGACCGAACATCCGATCCTCGGATACGAACCGCCATACCTCCCCGACCAACCGCAGGCCACGGCATGACCCCGCCACCACTCCCCCGGTTACACACCATGACGACCTCGGACGACATCCGCCTCGGCGGCCTGTTGTGGGAGATCGACGACGCCGCCGGGATCGTCCTGCTCCGCACCCCGTACGACGCCCGGCGTCACACCGAGACCGGCCGATCCTGGGCAGGCCGCGGATACCACTGCCTGATCCAGGACGTACGCGGACGGTATCTTTCGTCCGGCGAATGGGATCCGTATCAGCATGAGACCATCGACGGCGCCGAGGTCATCGCGCAGCTCCGCGCGCACTTCCCGGGTCTACCGCTCATCGCATTCGGGGCCTCGTACGCTGCACATGCAGCACTCGAAGGCGCGTACGGCGCGATGCGGCACGAGCAATCAGCCCCCGACGGGATCATCGTGCTGGTGCCGGCACTGGGATTGGCAGAGACGGCATGGAATCCCGACGGTGCCCCTCAGATCGAACATCGCATCGCGTGGTGGCACGAGCACGGCATCGGCCCCCGATCGCGGAAGCCGCTGCCCCCTGACGAGCTCGCCACCCGCGTTCGCCGAACCGAACAAATCGGCGTGATCTCAGCCGCCCGCGAATGGTCCTGGCCGGCAGCCGTGTTCGAGCGCTGGGAACGTCTCTGGACTGCGACGCACCTCAGCGTGCGCACCCGCTACGCAGAACTGATCTCACCATTGCTCGTCGTCACCGGAGCACACGACTTCTTCGACGCCGATGCCCGCCGCCTGGCCGCTTCCTGGCCGAGCGACAGTCATCTCGTGACCGGCCCGTGGGGGCATCGTCTCGCCGCAGACCTCACTGACCCCCACACGCGCGAACAACTCGACAACAGCGGAGGCATCGGGGGCATCATCGACGGCTGGCTCCGCACCCACACACCCTTCGCTGCACGGCTCGGCCGGCTCGAGCCCGCTCGTTACGTTTCTGCTTTCGATCCGGACAGCGGCAGCTGGCAGCAGAGCAGAACGGCAGCATGAGCAGAAAGGACCGCCCATGAACCCCCGAGACAGCGGCAAGAATTCACACAGCAGCGACCTCACCGTCCACGAGCTCCCTACACTGCCGGTCGAGTCACTGGTCGACGCAGAGTGCGGTGTCATCCGATCCGTACGCGCCGTTCCACACCCCGACGGCGCCCCCACCGCCTACCTGGGACTGACCGCGTCGGTAGCGGATGCTCGCCAGCTCGGGGAATGGCCCGCCGATCGCGTCTCGCTCGGCACGTCATTCGACGACCCGGACATTGCGCGGATCGCCGCGATCGCCGAGGGCGTCGAACGGTACTGCGGCAACTGGCTTCCCGCCGAGCTCCCTACCGAACAGTTCAGAATCGCTACATACGCAGACCTGCTGTCCGACGACAACGCCCCACTTCCACTCGACGACCTCCCCACATTTGCGTCGTGGCAGTACCAGCGATCGCGATTTCCCTACGCACCGTTGACGGAAACCACTCCCACGCTGTGGACCCGGTGTCAACGCACGGACGGTGAACACGCCTGGATCCCGGCGTCATTGATCTACCTGAACTGGCGGCAGTCGAGATTCCGACACCTGCCGCGAACGCATCACCTGAACTATGCAGGGATCGCTACCGGTCAAGGCGCCGACGATGCCCGGGACCGAGGTGTTCTCGAAGTCATCGAACGCGACGCACTGGAAGTCTGGTGGCACCTCGACGGGCCGACATACGGCATCGACCCGGACAGTGTTCCTGGCCTGCGTGACGATCTCACCGGGGGCAACTTCGAGGTGTCACTCGTCGCCATGCCTTCCGAGTTCGCTCCCGCTGTCGCCGCTCTCCTCCGCGACACGAAACGAGGGATCTACGCCGCCGGGTTCTCCGCTGCACTCGATCCGGACCGGGCCGCACGCAAGGCCGTCCTCGAAGCCGTGCATACCTGGGTCTACACCCAAGGTTGCACCACAGCCGACGGCTGGGTGTTCCGTGCAGTCGAACAGGGGCTCATGGCTCGCGGCCTCTACCTGGACTTCCGCAGCGACGCGCGCTACCTCGACGATGTCGGGGAACAGTTCGAGCATGTCGTCGACCTCGGCGCTCACGTACAGGTCTGGCTCGATCCGAGGGCCCGCCGCCACGCTCGACGCTTCACAGCCCCCGCACTCGGGATTCGGGCCATCGACGAAATGCCGACGGCCACGATGGCGGATATCTACGAACGGCTCGCCTCGCACGGGCATCAGATCTTCACGCGAGACGTGACCACCGCTGACATCCGGCGTACACCTCTACGCGTCGTGCGTACCTTCATCACCGGTCTCGTCCCGAACGCCCCGGCCGCATTCGCCTACTTCGGCATTCCCAGATTCCGAGCAGCCGCGCAGAATCGCGGCTGGCGCTCGACCTGGGAAGACAACGTCAACGACTTCTCACTCCTACCCCCTCCGCACATGTAGGCCCGCGATGACCACCTCGAATCGACCAGCGCACCCATCCGCACCGAACGAACCCGGTAGCAGCATCGGCCTCCCGACGACGCTGGCGATGTCATTGACGGCACACACCCCCGGAGCCCCCCTCGCCCCAGGACCGCGGATGAACCCGTGGCGCCGATTCGGTACTCCATGTGTTCCCACAGAAGGACGAATCGAAGAGCTGCTCTGCGCCTTGTGGTACCCGGGCGACTGGCACCTCCGCGACGACGGCAGCGTCACAAGTATCGCGCGCCGGCCCATCCCGTCAGCCGGCGCGACATACGCGGTGCATACTCACGTGATTGTCGGCGGGGATGGAACCGACGGCCTCGATCCAGGCCACTATGCGTACGACCACGACAAAGGACAGCTTCTTCGCAGAGACAACGCCAGGGAAACCGCGGCGGGCTGGGAACTACCGCGCAGCCCTTCCCCAGGCTCGCGGTTGGTGTTCAGTGTGCAGCCAGGCCGTAGCTTCGGCCGATACCGGCACCGCGCGTGGCCGCTGTGGATCGCCGATGCCGCATATGCGCTGGAGGCGGTGCGCTTTCTTCTCGACACGGACTTCCCCACCGTCTTCGGCCCAGGGCCGGAGATCCGTGCACAACTCGGCGTGCCACCTGCTACCGAGACGTCCGCCTGGCTCTCTCGGGGCCTCGTACCCGAGATTCCGCTCGTCTCCATCGAACTGCCCAGCAACTGGGACATCGCCTCACAGCGGAGACATGCGCTTGCGCGGCGACGCTCACCGAAACTTGCCGACTTCGTACGAAATCCGGTCCGCGACACCAACGCCGCACACCTCGCCGAACTCGCAGGCCAGGCCTGGATTGCCCATGCCGACCGCATCGAGACATGGAAGATCATCCCGAGTGCCTCAGCCGAGACCATCTACGACGCCCTCTGGCATGCCCATCGCGCCGCCGCCCGGCTGTGCTACGACGCCGCGCTGTCCCAGAAAGTGAGATGCCGGCCTGTCTCCGGAATCCCTGCTGCGGCAGAGAGCTGGACGGTGCACGCAGTGGCAATGCTCGACGGCGTCGAGAATAAGGAGGAAAAGGCCGAATGATGATCGTCCGCGAGCTGTGGCGTGAAGCGAGGCACTTCCCCGGATTGCTCGCCGGGAGCGTGCTGCTTGCTCTGCTGGTGTTCGCCAGTTATGTCGGCCAAGCGGTCGCGATCGCGTGGGCACTGACCGCGACGCTCCAGGGCACCGGCCCTACGGTGATCATCGCGCTGGCATCTGTCACAGGGCTCGCAGTTGCGCGAGTGCTGCTGGTGGTGGCGCAAGATTCGGTCTCGGCGCGTCTCGGAGGCCTGGTTCGTCGAGAATTGCGGCATCGAGCAATCCGGTCGGCGTTGACCGCAGAACGGTTGCACGATGCGGGAACCCGCGACGGCTCCATTCGCGTCGCGCTCAGCGACGGCATCGATGGGACGGACACGTACGTCTCGAAGTACATCCCTGCCGTTGCTCTGATCCTCATAGCATGCCCGTGCATCGTCGTTGCTCTCGCGGTACTGAACCCCTGGGCGGGTTTGTGGGTCGCGGTCGCCGTGGTCATGGCTCTGGCAGGACCGCTTGCGTGGAAGACGATGATGTCGCGCCGGGGCCTCGAGCATTGGGACTCCTATGAAGCACTGAGCGCGGACCTGCTCGAGTCGCTTCGAGGCATGGCGACATTGCGTGCACTCGGCGACGTGCCCAGCACCCGGCAGCGGATGCACGAGCGATCGGAGGCGCTGCGCACGGCAACCGAACGGGTGATGCGAGTGTCCCTGGCAGAGACCGGCGTAACGGATTTCGCGATCCAGGCAGGTACCGTCGCCGCGGTCATGACGGCGATCGTCCACGCCGCGACCGGGCAACCCCCGGCGTTCGAGGTCTACCTGATTCTTCTGCTGTCCTCGGAAGCGTTCCGCCCGATCCGTGACCTGTCCCGCTACTGGCACGCCGGGTTCCTGGGGCTGACCGCGGTGCCCGGCCTGCACCGCTTGGGCGCGTTCGATTCGCCCGACAACGGTTCGGGTACGTGTGTCGTCGAACACGGAAGGTCCGGCAGGAACATACAGTGCCTGCAAGCTCGAGGACTGCGATACCGCTACCCAGGCTCCGACACCACGGTGTTGGAGAGTTTGGATATGACGGCACATCGGGGCGTACTCACGGCGATCATCGGTCCGTCCGGGGCCGGCAAATCGACGTTGTTCGACGTGCTCCTCGGCTTCCTGACACCCGAGTCGGGCACAGTCGAACTCGACGGCAAGTCCCTGCGCGCCGGAGACATCGCCGTCGTGTCGCAACGCCCCGTCCTGTTCACCGGAACGATCCGCGACAATCTCACCGTCACAGGCGAAACGACGGACGCCGACCTTGTGGACGCGTGCCGGGCAGCGGGCATCCTCGACGAGATCCTGGCCTTACCGTACGGTTTCGACAGCCGCGTCGCCGAAGCCGGCCTGAGCCTGTCCGGCGGTCAGCGGCAGCGTCTCGCGCTCGCACGCGCCCTGCTGACACGGCGTCCGGTGCTCCTCGTCGACGAGCCCACCAGTGCGCTCGATCCCGCACGCGCCGCTGAGGTAATGGAAACGCTCCGACATGCTGCGGCAGATCGGATCGTCGTGATGATCACGCACCGGCCCGAAAGCCTGTCCGGTGTCAACGAGCAGTTCCGGCTCGAGCACGGCCGGCTGGAAAGGAAACTCGTTTGAGCATCCGCAGCTCCCTCCATGCGTTCCGCGCGCTACTTCCCGCACTGCGCCCCGAGTACCGCGGCATGCTCGCCAGCTATCTCACCGGCACAGCCAGCGCCCTCGTCCTTGCTGCGCTGGGCGTTCTCACCGCCTGGGGTATCGGACATACGGTCGTCGAACGCACCGTCCCCGGCGCGACGTGGTGGGTTGCTGTAACCGTTCTGGTGCTGGTCCGCGCTGTTCTGACCTGGCAGGAGATGAACGTCTCGCATGCCGTTGCCTACCGGGTGCTGGCTCGGCTGCGCATGGCGCTGTTCGACTCGTACGCACGCAGCGTGCCCGGACGCCGTCGTGAACACTCGGGCCGCGCGGCCGCGGTCGCGATGGACGACATCGAAAAGCTCGAGTTCTTCTACGCACACACACTCGCCCAAATCGCCACATCACTCACGGTGTTCATCTCTTCATTCGCCACGGCGTTCATCTTCCTGCCGTCCGCCGCGTGGATCATGCTGGCCGGAGCTGTACTCATCGCGGCCACCGCACTGGTCGCGCGACACCGGATCCAGCAGCTGGGTGATGCGGAGCAGCGACTGCGCGCGGACCTTTCGACGCAGATCGTCGATGCACTCGGATCGCTCCGAGAAGTCCTCTCCTACGAACTGGAAAGCAAGGTTGTCGCTGACACCCTTAACACGACGGAGCGGGCTACCGACGTCACCCGGCACCAGGGAAAGCTGACACAATTCGTTACCGGACTCCGCGAAGCGCTCGTCACCACGACCATCATCGGTGTCGTCCTTGTCGGTGCTTATGCGACCGGAGCGCTGGGCGGCGCCGCGACCGGAAACTTGCAGCTTGCGCTGCTCCCCTCGATGGTCGCTCTCACCCTCGCCGGTGTCTCGGCGGTCTCTGACGCTGCGACCACGCTCACGCAGCTCCATCCCCTCACGGCCAGCGCCGGACGCGTCCACGACGTCCTCCGGCGCGAGCCGGTTGTTTCCGAGCCGCCCTGCCCGCGCGCGATCCCCGACGGGCCGCTCGGACTGCGAATCCAGAACCTGTCGTTTACCTACGATGACCGTGCCATGGCGGTAGGTGGCTGGTCTGTCGAAGTGCAACCGGGAGAACACGTCGGTCTCACCGGGGCTTCGGGAGCGGGCAAAAGCACGATCATCGCGCTGGCCGCACGGCTCTGGGAACCCCTGTCAGGAACGATCGAGCTGTTCGACGATCACGGCGAGCGCGTTCCGCTCCAGGACGTTGACGATTTTGCGCTCCGGCAGAGCGTCGCGCTGGTGGATCAGGAGACCACACTGTTCCATGGCACCGTGCGAGACAACCTGCTCCGCGGGGCAGGCCCGGTTTCGGATGACGAACTTCTCCGGATACTCGAACGCGTCGAAGCGGACGGGTGGGCCGGTCTCGACAGCGAGATCGGGCAGGGAGGGATCACTCTCTCCGGTGGGCAGCAGGCGCGCCTTGTCCTTGCCCGAGCGCTTGTTCGTCGGCCGCGGATCCTTCTCGTCGACGAAGTCACTGCCAGCCTCGATCCCGAGACCGAACACGCGATCTCCGGTGTTCTTGCCAACTACCCGGGCACCGTTGTAATTGCCTCGCACCGGGACGAAACCCTTCAGCGCATGCACCGGGTAGTCCCGATCCGATCTGCAAGTGAAGCCATCGCGTCACCGGCACGATAGGTAACGATCAGCTCGTGGTTCGGCCGCGCGGCGATGCGCGCCGCGCAGTCGACTCTATGGTCGACCCGGTTCAGCCCCTGATCGCCGGACGGCGGGGTCCCAGATTCCCGTCTCATCACCGCACAGTGCATCGTCATCGAAGTTCCCATTGCGGTTGCCGCAGGATCTGGTCCGGGCGGGGTCAATTCGCCACCAAGCGCAGATACAGCAATCTGTCATCAGCGACGATGACGCCGAGCTCGGGAGAACCCACCCGGATCAGCCGTCCGTAACGGACGACCCCGAGCACGATGACGGGCAGCTCCCGCGGCGAAAGGCCGAGCTCGTGCGGCTCCACACCGCGTTCAGAGACGGCGAACCCATCCTCGGGAGTCAACAGGTCCTCGATCATCTCCATCACCGTGGGAGTGGCAGGGGCCAGGCCCAGCAACCGGCCCGCCCGTCTCAGCGGACACCACGACCGTATCGGCACCAGACTGGCGCAGCACATGGCCCCGGCCAAGTGCAACACATCCGACTTGGTGGCCGAGCCCTGTACGGTCACCAGACCCTGCCGCGATGAGGAAGAACGCTCGCAGCGGCGTGATGACCAGGATGTTTACCAGCCGCGCCTGCGGGGTGAGCGGAGTGATGTCGCCGTAGCCGGTGGTCGACAGCGACACGGTGGCGTAGTAGACGCAATCCAACAGCGGCAACGGGGTTGTCCTGTACGTCGCGGTAGCCGTCCCGACCCGGATACACCACGATCACCGCCGCGGTCAGCGCGGCCAGGGCGTAACCGATGCGGCGCACGATCGCCCGGCCCGGGCTGGTCTGTTCCTCCGGGACCCGCAGCACCCCGACCAGAGCGAAGTCGGGACGGTCGGTGAGGGTATCCGAGCGTCGCAGCGGCACCCGCAATCTACTGGGCATCGACGGTCGGATCTGTCGATCGGACGGTGAAAAGCGCTACCCACGGCATGGTCATCAGCGTCTACGTAACCCTGATACTGAACCATCCCGGGTCTCATGCACACATTGTCATTTGTGTGCGACCGGTTGATCGGCACGGTGTTCAGCGTAGTACTTGGCTCCATACTCGGCCGGTGGGATCCGCCCAAGGCGGTGCATGAGCCGGCCGGTGTTGTACCAGTGCACCCACGCCGAGGTGGCTTCCTCGACGTCACTGACAGTGCGCAGCGGGCCCTTGCGGAACGGGGAATCGTCGGCGATGCACTCGGCCTTGTAGAGCCCGATCGTCGTCTCTGCGAGGGCATTATCGTAGGCATCGGCCACCGACCCTATCGACGGCCGAATCCCTTGCAGGAACAAGGTTTCCTCGAACCGAAGAGCCGTATACTGGGCGAGTTCAACCGGTCGATGCAACACCGGGCTACTGCAGGGAGCGTAGCTGCTCGGCGAAGACCTCGGCCGGGGTTCGCCAGCCGAGCACCTTGCGTGGCCTGTTGTTGATCGCCGGTCTGCAGGCAGTCAACTACGACGACAAGCTCGACGCTCGGTGGATGTCGCTGGTCACCGATCTCGACGGTCAACTGGCAGCGCAGATGAGCAGGGACTCCGACGCCGGGGCGATCACTTCGCTCTCGGACGACCATGAGGGTCTTGTCACGACGCTGACCGACATGATCGTCATGGCGTTCTCGAGGACCGATCGAACCCGCCGTCGCATCGAGTCGACTGATACGGCGGCGTGCTATCGCCTTCGTGGCGTGATGCGACCGGTCCACGCCCCTCTCTACTACCGGGAGGCAGTTCGCTTTTCCGCTACCTCTTCACCTTCGTTTCGTCGCGCGCTCAGAACAGCCCGACTGCTCGGATGATCAGACCGACGGCCACCACCAGGACCACGATCACCACGATCGCGATGGCGATGAGGGCCCCGGCACTGCGGCGCTGCGGCGGTTCGTGTTGCGGACCGCCCACAGCAGTCTCGGCGGGCGGAGTATCTCCGGGCGACACCCCGCCTCCGGGTTCGAGACCAGGAGTGTTCGCGGGATCAGGGTTCTGCGGGTCGAACTCGGACGCGTCGGGATTCTCGTCAGCCATACTCTCCTGTACCCGATTATCGGCGAGCAACGCGTCGACTTTTCTTCTTCGCAGCGCCGCACCTGCGAGTGCGCGGGGTACAACGTCTGGGACAACGGTTCGATGATCCCGGAATCGACGTGGCCGCCGATACGCCGGGATAAGCTGACAACGGCCGAACAATACACCGCTGCAGGCTCCGGGAGCCGGTAACACCGCTGCTCCCAAGCCTTTTGACCTCGGGAGGAATCATGACCGACCCACAGCAGGATCCGAACAAGGACGAAGGTGAGGAGGGCCCGGCGGACGGCGGTGCAGCCGGCGTCCCGGGCGTTCACGACGGTGGCGCTGACGGAGGTGCCGACGGGGGCGCCGACAGCGGTGGCGACGGCGGAGCCGACGGCGGCGTCGATGGTGGAGCCGACAGCGGCGGTGACGGCGGAGCCGACGGCGGGGCTGACGGAGGTGCCGATGGCGGAGCCGACGGAGGCAGCTAGGTGTGAGGACTCCTCATATCGCATCCAGGACTCCGGCGTCGAAACGGACGCCGGAGTCCTGGAAACACGCTTGATCGACATCGGTCGGGAGAAGTTCGCGTCCGAAATCTGGGGACGTGCACCACTGCTGACGCGTCGCGCCGGCACATTCACCGACCTGTTCTCCGTCGAGGCAGTCGATGAACTCATCTCGCGACGAGGACTTCGCACGCCCTTTCTTCGCGTCGCCAAGGACGGGACGACACTGCCGGACTCGTCGTTCACCTCCCCCGGCGGTGTCGGAGCGACCATCTCCGACCAACTCGACGACACGATGCTCTGGCGCAACCTCGCCGACGGTGCCACCCTCGTCCTGCAGGCACTGCACCGCACGTGGGAACCGATCTCGCAGTTCGGCACCGCTCTGAGCGACGAACTCGGACATCCCGTCCAGGTCAACGCGTACATCACTCCACCTCGGAACCAGGGGTTCAGCCACCACTACGACGTCCACGACGTCTTCGTCGTGCAGATCGAGGGAACGAAGAGGTGGGTGATCCACGAGCCCGTCCACCCGGCGCCGCTACGCAATCAACCCTGGACCGATCATCGCCCCGCTGTCGCCCGAGCCGCGACAGAGCCGGCGTGCATCGACACGGTGCTCGAACCCGGCGACTGCCTCTATCTGCCGCGAGGCTGGATCCATGCCGCCGAGGCCCGAGGGGAGATCTCCATCCACCTCACCGTCGGCATCCATACGTGGACGCGTCACGCACTTGCCGAGCATCTGACCCGAGCAGCGCTCACTGCGCTCGGCGACGATCCTGAGATGCGCGGTGCACTACCCATGGGCATCGACGATCCGGATGACGAGATCACTGCTGTACGTGAGCATCTCATCGCCGCACTGGCCGAGGCGGACGCCACCTCCCTGTTCCACCGTGCCCGGCGGGAGCAGGCGCGTCCGGCACCGCTGGGGCCGCTCGCCCAATTCGCCGCCGTCCACGATCTCGGCCCCGACACCACGGTGAAACTCCGCAGCGCGCTGTATGCGCGTCTGGAAGGTTCACACCTGGTCACGCGCGTCGGCCGCGT
Source organism: Rhodococcus sp. 852002-51564_SCH6189132-a (assembly GCF_001665495.1). Lineage (NCBI taxonomy): Bacteria > Bacillati > Actinomycetota > Actinomycetes > Mycobacteriales > Nocardiaceae > Rhodococcus > Rhodococcus sp. 852002-51564_SCH6189132-a. The sequence goes on along the minus strand of NZ_LZMJ01000006.1, from coordinate 26,091 downwards.
CACCGTGGCGGACGATGAAATGCCGTCTGTCACGCGCCTGCTCGACGGCGGATCCCACCCGACGAAAACCCTCGGGACCGACCTGGTCGAACGGCTGTTGCGCGCAGGGATCCTCGTCCCCGCGGAACAGTGACGGTGCACTGTGGCCTCAGCCGAACGCTTCTTCTGCGCAGACAGTGCCCGACAGCGGGGTGATCCGATGGCCGGCACGGCCCCACGCGGATTCGTTTGGATCCTCGTCGAATATCGGGGCAGATGGCCGGTGAACGGGTTCGAGGGGCTCGATCTCGACGCCGCGACCAAGACGGCCGTGTTCTCCGCCGCGCAGGCGGCTCGCGCACGCATACTGCTGGTCAAGCGCCCGGGCCGTCGTCGCCGCGGAGGACACGACCATTGGGCGGTGCTCCGCCGCGAGACCTCGGGCGCGGTGCGTCAGCAATGGGGAACGTGGGATCGCGAGGAGGATCTGACACAGATCGTCACCGCCCTCGAGACACCCGGCGACCTCGGTGGCCCCTCCGTCCTCCTGGTCTGCGCTCACGGTCACCACGATCCGTGCTGCGCTGTGCGTGGACGGCCGGTCGCGCGCGCTCTGGCCGAGCGCTGGCCCGACCAGGTGTGGGAATGCTCGCACGTAGGCGGAGACCGGTTCGCCGCCAACGTCGTCGTCGTACCCGACGGCGTCTACTACGGCGGTCTCGACGCCGAATCGTCCGTCCTCACGACCGAAGAACACTTCTTCGACCGGATCCACCACCACCATCTACGCGGCTACACCGACATGTCTCCGCCTCAGCAGGCCGCGCTCGCTGCCACGCTCCGACGCTTCGGTCCGGCCGGGCGCAGTGATTACACGGTCGCCGAGAGTGTCCGCGAGGGTGATCTCTGGCGGATCCGGCTCGCCGGTCGTGCACCACACCCGGAGCGTGTCGACGTCGAACTGCGGGCCCATCGCACTCCCCCGTGCCGATTGACCTGCCGTGGAGCGCCGACGGCTTCGGTCATGGTCTATGAACCCACCTCGGTCCGCACGCTGTGAGCACACGGCCGTGCGGACGGCTTCAGGTCGTCACCCCAGCTCTTCCTCTGCCTTCGCGAGGGCCGCGAACTCCTCGTCCGGGGAGTTCGCGACGAGGTGGTGACGGCTGTAGAGACCGAAATAGGCCATGAATGCCGCAAACGCGGCGAACGTCCACAGAGCCGCGACGGGATCGACGAGGAAGGTCGCCATCACAGCGGCGGCAGCGATCACCAACGCGAACGATGTCGTGACGACACCACCGGGCGTGCGGTACGGACGCCGCATCCCGGGCTCGCGCACGCGCAGCACGATGTGGCTGACCATCATGAGTACATAACTCACGGCGGCACCGAAGACCGCCATGTTGAGGAGCATCGCGCCCTCACCGGTCAGCGACAGGACGAAACCGATCACGCCGGGAACGATCAACGCGAGCATGGGTGCCTTGCGGGAATTCGTCACCGACAGGCTCGTCGGTAGGTAGCCGGCGCGGGACAGCGCGAAGGTCTGCCGCGAGTACGCGTACATGATGGAGAAGAAGCTGGCGATCAGCCCGGCGAGCCCGATGTAGTTGACGACCTTGGCCGCGGTCCCGTCGCCCAGCGCCTCGACGAGGGGGTTGCCCGAGGTCGACAATCCCTCGGCACCCAACGCACCGGTCGCCAGGAACAGCACGGTCGCTCCGGTCAGCAGGAGCACCAGCATGCTGGAGATGATGCCGCGGGGCACGTTCTTCTCCGGCTCGCGCGCTTCCTCCGCAGCGAGAGGAACGCCCTCGATCGCCAGGAAGAACCAGATCGCGAACGGAACTGCGGCCCAGATACCGAAGTAGCCGAACGGCAGGAAGCCCGAGGCACCGACGGCATCGGTCGGCGTGATGTCCGTGAGATTGTGGGACTCGAACAGTCCCACCGCAGCGATCGCGAAGATCACGAGTCCGACGAGTGCGATGGCGGTGATGACGAACATCGCCTTGAGCGCTTCGCCCGCACCGGTGAGGTGGATGCCGATGAAAATGGCGTAGACAGCGAGGTAGATCCACCATCCGTCGGTGATCCCGAAGATGTTCAACGATTCGACATAACTGCCGATGAACGTCGCGATGGCCGCAGGTGCAATCGCGTACTCGATGAGAATGGCCGTGCCGGTGGCGAATCCACCCCAGGGGCCGAGCGCGCGGCGGGCGAAGGTGTATCCGCCACCCGCGGCCGGAAGGGCCGACGACAGCTCGGCCATCCCGAGCACCATCGCGAAGTACATGCCCGCGATGACCACGCCGGCGATGAGCAGGCCGCCGAATCCGCCTTCGGCGAGTCCGTTGTTCCATCCGGCGTAGTCACCGGAGATGACGTAACTGACACCGAGCCCCGCAAGGAGCACCCACCCGGCGGTTCCTTTGCGCAGTGAACGTTTTTCGAGGTACTCGCTCTTCTCCGCGTGGAAGTCGGCGCCGTCGTGGTGCTTACGGGTTCCCGAACTCTTCGATGGTTCTACGACTGCCATTCCGTCTCCCTGAGGCGATCGGTTCGTACGGCGGCGCCACGCCGCCACGGTGGTGGAACGTCGCGCGAGCCGCTGCCGGTGTTCATGAGCTACCCCCCAGGTAGTGGAGAATCGCGCAACGAGATGGAGTGCCGCCGTGTGACTCGGATGATCCAGCATCCTCCCGGGCGAACAGGGTGTCTGTTCGTTTCTCGAGTATCGGAGAAGACTGTTGCAACTCTGTTGCGAGCCTGTAATGGAACGCGCGGTTACGTAGCCTGCGGGCGGTCCCCTACCAACCGACGACATGTGGAGGATTCGAAGTGACTGCGCTGCTGTGGGCGGTAGCGATCGTGGCCGTGGCTGCGTTCGGATGGGGCGCATCGGTGGTGTAGCGGGCTCATCGAAGTGTCGTGCGCCGATCCGAGGGTCCGCTCTCGGCCACGGGGCGTACCCGCATGGTGTCGGTCAGGCAGGTACAGGTCACCTTCGATTTCGTCGGACCCGAGCGAAGGCTGCGAAGAATCGGGTGCATCTCGATGTGCGCGTCGGCACAGGCTTGGAGAGCGACGAGCGACTGTCTGCTCTGCAAGCGGAGTCCGACCGACTGGTGACGCTCGGCGCTGCGCAAGTGAAGGTTCTGCACGCCGACGGTGTGGACGAGTCCTGCATCGTCGTGCAGGACATCGAAGGCAACGGGTTCTGTCTGGACTGAGCCCGTATACCTCGAAGTTCCGTGATCCGACAACCGATCGCAGAGAAGCGGTGTGGTCCTCGACGATTCGCTGGGCAATTCGAGCGACGGCGACGTTGAGATCCTGTGACAGCGTCCGCAGCATCACGAAGGCGCGGGCGGCATCGACACCGCAGCGCTGCATCAGAAGACCTTTGGCCTGGCCGATGGTGTCTCGGGTGCCCAACGCCGAGCGCAGATGCAGCTCCGCGCGTGCAGCAGTGAGCTCGGCGGCCGCCTGCGCCGCCAGTGCGATGCCCAGCGCTACCGCGGCACCGTCGAAGGCCTGCGGTTTCGATGCGAACAGGTTCAGCGAACCGGCAATGTCGGTGCGGGTGTGGAGTTGGAAGGACAACACGCTGCCGACCCCGACCATCAGGGCTTCTTCCGTGAACTGCGGCCAGCGCATCTCGGATCGGAGGTCGCTGCTGTAGACCACGCTCGTGACCCCGGCAGCGTCGATGCAGGGACCACCGGCGTCGCGTTGGATCCGACCGAGTTCCCGGGACAACGACGAGGTCGCTCCGTGGGATTCGAATGTGTCCTTGCCGATGAGGACGATGTCGGCGCACTCGACCCCGGCGATCGTCACCGCGGCGGCCGGGGTCACCGCACGCAGTGCTTCACCGAAATCGTGCCGTCCGCTCGGCGGTCTTCATAGATCTCCAAGGCAGGGCCCCGGAAAGGTCGATTCGCAATGCCCTGAACTGGGGTTTTATGGGTGAGAGGCTGGTGGCATGAGGGTGTGACCCACAGGTTTGGATGGAGGTTGGCACTGGTGGTGACCGCGACGATCGCTGGCGGTCGGCGGCGGCGGCGAGACGGCGTTGCAGCCGCGCGCGTGTCGGGTTCTCGGCCAGGCGAGCACGGGCGGCGGCGACGCGCGCAAGCGGCGCGGTCGAGGCGTTGGCCCGCGCGCGGGGTGCAGCGCGGTCCGGGCTCGGGTCTACACATCAGCGGCCGCTTGCGCGGCGACCGTGTCGATCAGGGTGGCCAGGGCGCGGCCGAGCCGGTCGACGCGCGCAGCGTCGGGGGTGCCGGGGTCGGTGAGGTAGACGTCGCGGCGCAACTCGATCATCACCGACGTCACGCGCTTGTCGTGGCCGTAGTGGCGCAGCGGCACGTAACTTCCTGCGTAAGGGGTGTTCTCGGCGATCTCGTCGATCTCGGGCAGGGGCGCGAATGCGCCACGGGTCACCTCGATCAGCCGATCCGGGGTGTGGATCGGGTCGGTGCCGATGCACAGCGCGGGGCGCGCGGCGGTGTGGTCCTCGAACCCGGACGGTGTTGCCGGGTACGAGTGCAGGTCGATGATCACCGCGCGCCCACACGCGCGCAGACGATCCTCGACCGCGGCGGTGACCGCGTCCGCGTAGGGACGAAAATAACCGTCGAGCAGATCGGTGGTGCGCGGGTAGGGCTCGGTGCGCAGCGGCAGCCCGGGGCAGGTGCGGGTGTAGACCGCGCCCCGGCCGAACGCGGCGGCCGACTCGCTCGCGTCGGCGAACCGTTCGGGGTCGATCACCAGGCGTGAGAGCGTGTTGACCACGGTCGTCGGCCTGATCCTGGTGTGGCGCAGTGCTGCCGCTGCGATGCCGTCGGTGGCGGCGTCGGTTGATTCGTCGAGTTCGGCGGCCAGCTCGACATCGTTCAGAAGCAGATCCGCGCGCACCTCGGGCGGGATGACGCGCGAGGCGTGCGGGACGTGGATGAGCACCGGAGACCGACTGTCTCCCGGTGTGACGAGCGCTGAACTGGGCACGTGCACTTTCCCTTCTTGGTCTCACGGCGTCTTCGGGCACGACACACAGAACCCGAGACGCGAATTATCCTCGAGAAAGGCCGGATTCACCAAGGGGCGGATGTCGGTCAAGCATCGTGCGGATTGCGAGTGCGCACTGCCGGCTACCACGCGGACCCAGATCAGAAACGCGACCTCGATCCGGGTGGAGGTGGAACAGCCGGTTCGCTCGACCGCCTGCCGCGCCACCATCGACGATCCCGCGACGGTGGCGGCGACGAACTCGGCAGGAATACAACCCTGAGCACGATCGACCGCGCCTTGCCCACAGTGTTCGATACCGGGACCGCACCATCGAGATCGTCGTCCATATGAAATCGCGAGACCTTCGAATTGGCCCGGTTGTCACTCCAGTCAGCAACTGCGGCAACCTAGTTCAGCTGCCGAGCCCCCTTCTCCTCAGGCCGGTTCCTGTCGCGCACGTTCCAGGAGAACGAGCGCCGCCGATCGTAGTTCTTCGACCGCGGCCGGCGTGCCCACCAGTCCGTCACCCGAGAGATCCGCGACGGCCAGTGGAACATGGCGGCATGCGTCGTCGACGATGGCAGCTCCCGTGTACGTCAGGACCGTTTTGAGCGACGCGTGAGCACCCGCCGCTTTGGTGGCGTTCGCCGACACGTTGATCCAGGCTGTGGGCTTGCCGACGATCTCCATTCCGCCGACGGTCCAGTCCAGCAGATTCTTGAAGGAGCCGGGAAGAGCTCCGGCGTACTCGGGGGTGCAAATCAAGACCGCGGTGCTGTCTTCGATGCGCTTGCGCAGACGCGCGACGACTTCCGGCACCGCTGTGGCCTCGACGTCGGGGGTGAAGTGGGGCAGCGCGCCCATTTCGTTGTACACGGTGACGTCCACATCGGCGGCCAATTGGGTGGCTACCGTACGGATCGCCGAGCTGTTGATCGATCCTTCGCGCAATGACCCGGAAACGAGCAGGATCTGTGGGCTGGTCACTGGACACCATGCTTTCTACGGATTCTTCGGAGATGTGAACCTGACGGGGATCGAGGGTGACGGCCGGGGGTCGACTCAGGAAATGTCATGCACTTACCTCGGCGAGCTCGCCCTCGTCGGTGAGCATGTCCGACTTTCGGATGGTGGCGAAGGCGACCAGCGCACCGAGAGCACAAAGGATGCCACACGCGATCATCACCCAGGAGAGTCCGCTCGCGAACCAGGACCGCGCCGAATCGACCACGTCGGCCGGCACACCGGCGAGATCACCGCTGGCCACCGCCTTGCCGAGCTCGCCGGTGCCCGCAGCGTCGATCACCTTGTGCTGGAACAGTGCGCCGAAGACCGCGATGCCGAAAACGACTCCGACCTGTTGGAAGGTCTCGCCGACACCAGATGCCAGGCCGGCTTGCTCAGGTGTGACGACACCCACCGTGACCACGCTTCTGGGCGGATTGAACATGCCCATGCCGATGCCCATGACGATCAGTCCCGGCAACAATCGGACCCACCCCGAGCCGGTGCCCGCAAGCGCCAGTAGCGTCAGGCCCGCTGCGATGAGCAAGATGGCGGTGCCCAACAGCGCTCCCGGAGCCACTCGCGGCAGGATCTGCCCGGTGACCGCGGCCACCACGAACAGCACCAGCGTGAGCGGCAGAAGAACCAGACCAGCCTGCAGCGCCGACAGATCCAGCACGTTCTGGAGATACGAGACGATCAGGAACAGTCCGGCGAGGCTGGTTGCATTCGACAGAAACGTGGCGGTGAGCAGGCCGGAGAATGTCCGATTGCGGAACAGGGCGAGGTCGAGCATCCCTGTGTCGGGATGGCGTTCACTGATGAGGAAGAGTGCGATCAACAACGCTCCGAGTACCAGGGCTGTCAGCACCTCGGTCGACGCCCAACCAAGACGTTCGCTCTCGATGATGCCGAACGTGAGGGCGCCGAGTCCGCCGGCGGATGTCGCCAGTCCAAACAGGTGCGGGCGTCGCGCATTGGGGGACAATACATCCCGTGCCCGACCGAAGCCGACCAAGAGCAGAATTACCCCGATCGGCACGTTCACGAGGAAGACCCATCGCCAGTTCACGGTGGCCAGCAGGCCACCCACCACCGGCCCGAGGGCCAGCGCGAGGCCCGTCACTCCACCGAAGATTCCGAATGCCTTCGCACGATCAACGCCGCTGAACTCCTGCGCGATAAGTGCAGGGCTCACCGCGAAGAGCACGGCGGCCCCGATGCCCTGGACCACCCGCGACACCTCCAGCACCACAAGGCCCGGAGCGAGTCCGGCGGCGAGCGAACCGGCGGTGAAGAGCACCAAGCCGATTATGAACAGGGTACGGCGACCGTACCGGTCGGCGAGTGATCCGCCGGCGAGTAGAAACGCGGCCAGCGGCAGCGTGTAGGCGGCGATGATCCATTGCTGGTCGGCAAGGTCGGCGGAGAACTCTCGGCGGATCATCGGCAAGGTGACATTGATGACCGTTACGTCGAGCATCAACATGAACGTCGCCACGCAGGCCAGCAGAAGTGCCCACCTCCGGAACGATTGGTTGGCGGTCTCTGTGCGCATCGGGATCTGATTCCTTCTCATTGATTTCAGGTCTGTGCAGAGCATTGCAGCGGCAGCCGGGCCGCGTCCCCAAGCGGCGGCAGCGCCTGCGTCGAGTCCGCGAGGGTCCGGTTCACCATGCGACAGGCACCGAGCAGGCGCCGTAGAGCACCATGTCGTCGCGGAACGTCAGGGAGGCAATCTCGCCGGTCAATTGCATCTCAGGAAGTCGTTCCGCCATGACAGTGAAGACCTCGGAGAGTTCGACACGGGCCATCGTCAGACCGATGCACTTGTGGAAGCCGTGACCGAATGCGATGTGCGAACCGAGTTGTGGCCGGGAGATGTCGAAACGGTCTGCGTCTTCGAAAACGTTGGTGTCGCGGTTCGCGGCATTCAGCATGACGAGCACGCCGTCGCCGGCCCGGATCGCCTGTCCCCCGATTACCCTGTCCTCCGTCGCGGCCCGCGGTAGACCAGCGTGGTTGATGGACAGGTAGCGCAGCATCTCTTCGACCGTCTGCGCGGCGCGCTTCGGATCGTCGACGAGAGACCGAAGTTGATCGGGGTGCGTGAGCAGAAGCAACGCTCCGAGACCGATCGTCTGCGCCATCGTGTCGTAGCCGGACAGGACCAGCAACGCGGCCAACCCGATGAGTTCGCCCTCAGTGATAGTGCCGGTGCGCTCGTGTTCGATGAGCCGGCCGAACAGATCGTCCTTGACATGCTTCTTCTTCCGACGCACGAGATCTCCGAAGTAGGCCATCAGGTCGCGCACGGCGACCGCAGCCTCGTCGGGCGGCGTGGACCGATCGAGGATCGTGTCCGTGAGACCGATGAACGTCCCCTGGTCTTCGACGGGGACGTCGAGCAGCTCGCAGATCATGGTGGACGCCACAGGAAATGCGATGTCGGTGACGATGTCGCCTCGCCGATCCTCTGACGCCATCATCTTGTCGAGGGCCTCGTTGATGACTTCGTTGACTCGTGGACGCAACTGCTCCATTCGTCCGATGACGAACTCTCTCGTCACCAGACGCCGCAGCCGAGTGTGATCGGGCTGGTCGAACATCAGGAAATACCCAGGAGGAGGGGTGATGCCCCCTGAGATGTATGAGGGGTACCCCGAAGTTCGGGGGTCCGAGCTGAACGAACGGTCAGTGAGCACCGTGCGGCAGTCGTCGTGGTGAGCGACAAGCCAGGCCGGGCCCGACGGCGTCTGCACCAAAGGCACTCGCGATGTCGCGGCGAGCTCGCGGTACGCCGGGGGCGGGTCGAGTGGCCGCTGCCGATCACGCGGCATGGGGAAGGTCGCCGTGACTGTCATCGAGCGTTCTCACTTTCGGTGAAGGGAGAGGCGCCGCTCCGATCGGGCGGCGGGGGAAGAAACCCGGTCCTGACGAAGTAGTCGAGATAGGTGAACATGACTTCGCGGGTCAACAACAGTTGTCGCACATCGCTTCCGGCCAGCGCGGCCACGAGATTGTCGTCGACGAACCGTGGTGAGTTGCCCGCCAGACCGATCTCCAATCCGGGTGCGTCGGGCGAGAACAGCGGCAAGTAAGGCACCAGATCGTTGTCTTCTCCTCTGTCGGCGGCCGCCAGCAGCCGGGCGTACCACTCGGCGTAGTCGAGAGATTCCAGGTCGTACCCGTAGGCGAGCAGGTGGTCGAGGACGTCGTCCATCATCACCGGGGCGGTGCCGAGCACGTGATAGGTCTGCGGTTCTCGTGCGTCCAGCGCAATATGCGCGACGACGCGAGCGAAGTAGTCGATCGGCACCATCTCGACCTGCAGGTCGTAACGCATCGCGCAGCCCAGGCCGACCCAGCCACGGATGAGGTGATTGATGAACGTTTCCGTCGAGCACGCCCCCGTGGACTGCGCTCCGACCAGCGCTCCGGGCCGGAAGACGGTCACTCGCATACCGCGCTCACGCGCTTGATGCATGAGCTGATCCGAAACCCACTTCGTCTGGCGGTAGCCGCCGAGCACTCCGTCGAGGTCGTCATTCGCCTGCTCATGCCACACCGAAGTTCCCGGCTTGGTGGGCAGCGACCCGGTGGAACCGACATAGTGCACCGGTGTGTTGCCGCCGGTTCTCGCCAGCCGCAGCACTTCCAGCGTGCCGAGAACGTTGGTGACCTTCACCTCCGAATAGGAAGTGGTCCACCGAGAATCGGCGGCGTTGTGGATGATCACGTCGGAATCGGCCGCGGCTCGCGCGTAATCGTCGGGGCGCATACCCAGGTAGGGCCGCGACACGTCCCCCGGAACACCCGCGATGCGATCTTCGTCGCCCGGCCGATTCAGCTCGTATTCGGCGAGATTGGCGACCACGCGCTGCACGACGTCGGCCGGCCGCGCACCGCGGGCCAGCACGGTGACGGTGGCCGAGCTGCGGTCGAGCAGTTCCCGGAGCAGGAACGCCCCCGTGTACCCGGTACCCCCGGTCAGCAGCACGTTACGACTCTCGCGTGAGATGTCACGGTCGAACTCCGGCTTGATGTCGTCAGGCAACTGTGCGTCTGTGCGCATGGTGTGCTCGTCGGCGTAATGCAGCGGCCGGACGATCGTTGTGCTCGGTGTGGTGCCCGACAGTTCCGCAGAAAGGCTTCGGATGGTGGGGGCGGCGATGAACTTGCGCACATCGACACGCTGCCCGGTGACGAGCTTCACCCGCGCCGCCATCTGCATCATGCTCAAGGAGCTGCCTCCCAGTTCGCTGAACGGCGTGTCGATGTCGACATCTTCCGCACCGAGTCCCAGGATTTCGTTCCAGACGGTTGCCACCGTGCGCTCGAGTTCGGTGCGCGGCGACACGTGTTCGATCTTCGCTGCGACCGGCGCAGTGATCGGCGCCGGAAGTCGCGATCGATCGGTCTTGCCGTTCGGCAAGCGTGGAAATTCTTCCAGCACAACATATTTGCTCGGAACCACACCGGGCGGAAGCAGGGTTGCGATGTGCTGCCGCACATCATTGATCAGCTTCGTGTTGCCGACTGTGCCGGTCGGCATGGTGCTCACCGCTGTCGTGTTCACGCCTCTCCTTTCGGACCGAATCGCAAGTCCAATCTCTGCAGCGAGTCCTCGTGGGGAACCAGCTCGACAGTGCGGCCCTCGCCAGCGGCCAGTGCTTCGAGGTCGGTGAGATCGGGATCGACGGCCCACGACTGCGACCACGCCGTGCGCTCGAGATCCCACACCGTCTGGCCCGGCGACGCGGTCGGCAGCTCAGCCGCCGTTGCCGCCACCCACGCAAGTTTCGGATTCGGCACGCCGATCACCGTGACCGCGTCGTCGAACCGCTCCAGCGTCTGCCGGAGCGAGCCTGTCGCAGACCACCCGACCGAATGTCTCAGTTCCTCACTCCGGCAAGACTTCCGCACGACCACGTCGTATCGGAACAACGACATCTCATTGCACGCGGCGGTCCGCTTCACCCGAAACTCGACGTCGACGCCGGCTTGTTCGGCCCACATCCGGAAGAAGCGCGGCGCGACACAGAGCTCCGACTCTCGCTCCCGTCTTTGAGCGACACGGGACCGCACATCGTCTACGGCGTCCAACGGCGCCGCCCGGCTCAGCTCCACGTCCAGGTAGAAGAGTTCGAGGTCCTCGAAGCTCCGCACGTCGCCGACGAAAACCGCTCCGGCGTCGTCGATGAGCTCGACGGCACGGTCCAGGACAGACGCCAGGTAGTCGATTGACGGGAAGTACTGGATGACCGAGTTGAGCACGACCACGTCCCGCGAACCGGCCACGAGATCCTGCAGAGCTGTGGCGTCGCCGTGCCGCAGTTCCACTTCGACTCCCGGCAACGTGTGTTTCGACGCCGCCTCGATCGCCGCGACAGAGATATCGACGCCCAGGTAGGACTCGGCCGCGCCTGCCAGACCCCGCATGATGAGACCGGTGCCGACTCCGATTTCCAGCACCCGACGGTGCGGCGTTTCGCAGATCCGCCCGACGGTGTGCCGCACCCATTCGTCCATCTCAGCCGAGGGGATCAGCTGATCGGTGTAGCTGCTCGTCCATCCCGCGTACGGGTTGTCCTCGGCGTCGGTGTAGGCACCGTCCCACAACTGGGACCAGCTGTCGGTGACTGCCGAAGCGTCGGCCGCAGCGTCGACGTGCGGCAGCAGGTAGGCGACGAGCTCGGAATCGCGGAGCACGACCGCTGCCTCGGCTACGCCGGGATACCGTGACAGGGCTCCTTCGATCTCGTCGAGCTCGACGCGCTGACCGTGCACTTTCACCTGCCGGTCGAGGCGACCAACCACCTGGACCTTGCCGTCGTGTGTGAGGCAGGCGAGGTCGCCGGTTCGGTACAGTCGCTGCCCGCCGGTCTCACAGAACCGATTCTGTGTCAGCTCCGGGCGGCGTAGATAGCCGGGGCTGACACCTTCGCCGCCAATCCAGAGTTCCCCGACCACGCCGGTCGGCACCGGGTATCCGTCGGTGGACAGAACGGTCAGTGTGGTGTTTGCAATCGGTCGCCCTACAGAGACGAGTCCGGTGGGGTCGACCGTCCGTACCTCTTCGAATGCCGACCAGATGGTGGTCTCGGTCGGCCCGTACATGTTGTAGACCCGAGTCCGTGGCAATGTGCGGACGAGTTCGGCAGCGAGACCGCTCGGGAACTGTTCACCGCCGACGAGCAGCGACCGCAGGTTCGCCATCGCAGCCATACCAGCCTTGTCTTGCACGATCACCGACATCACAGATGGCGTCGCCTGGAACATCGTCACTCCGTAACGGCGACAGAGCTCGGTGAGTGAATGCCCGGTCCGCTCGACATCACGCCGATGGAGGCTGAACAGCTCGTGCAGACGGTCCAGCCCGGAAATCACATCCTGGCGCGGCACTCCAAAGTCGATGAGCGCGGCCACTTCGTCGACACCTGCGTCTTGGATGCGCCGGACCAACTCGATACGCGTTTCGGGGGCGCCGAACAGCCCGGCGTCCTGGTAGTAGCGGTCGATCGCGATATCGATGACGGCGTCGAGGTAGTCCTCGGCGTCCTCCTGGGGGAACTCCTGTCCGGTGCTGGCGAACATGGTGCGCCACAGCTCGCCAGCGCCCCGCAGGTAGTTCCTGAACGGTTCGCGCGCCGCGGACCGAGCCTCCTCGTCAGTTGCGCCGAGATACGTGTGCAGCATCAGGGTGACCGTGCCCGGACCGTCATGACCCGCTTCGGCCCTCACAGACCGATACAGTCTGATCCGCTCGGTCAGCGTATCGAGGTCCTGGCCGAACAGATGCGTCAGAATATTCACCCCGCGGCGACCGGCGTCGATGAAGGTGGCCTCCGTGCCCACCGTCGTCAGCCACAGTTCCGGGAGCGGCTGGACGGGGCGCGGATAAGTGACCAGTTCGACCTCCTCTCCACTGCCGCCTGTCCGGGTGCTCGGCTCGCCTCGCCACAGCCTCGAGAACTCGTCGATCCGGTCCGCGAAAACCGTCTTGCGGTCGCCGAACTCGGATGGTGCGAGCGCGAAGTCGTTGGAGTTCCACCCCGGCGCGAACGCCAGTCCGATCCGCCCGCCGGAAAGCTGGTCGACGACCGCCCACTCTTCGGCCAGTCGGAGCGGATCGTGCAACGGCGCGACCACACTGCCGCTGCGAAGGTGGACGTTCGAGGTGATCGTCGCGAGCGCCGCCGAAGTGAGCGCCGGATTCGGGTACAAACCACCGAACGGATCGAAGTGTCGTTCCGGCGTCCACACAGCCCGGAAGCCGTGAGTGTCGGCGAAGCGTGCGGCATCGAGAAGCAGCCGGTAGCCCTCACTCGCAGCCGCCGCATCCGATGCGCCACCAGCGAAGAAGAACAGGCTGACGTCCAGCGGGGAACGCCGTGTCGCGGTCGAATCGTCCGAGGTGATGTGCTGTGCGATCTGATCGTCGGCAACCACTACGTGCGCACCGGTAGTCAACGGCCACAACAACTCGAGGACCGAGATGTCGAAAGACAAGCTCGTCGCCGCGAGCATCACGTCGTCCGGCGCGCAACCGATCGCCCCGTCCATCGCTGCAAGGAAGTTCGCCAAGTTGCGGTGCGTGATCTGCACGCCCTTCGGGATGCCGGTCGATCCCGAGGTGTAGATCACATAGGCGGTATCGGCAAGTTCCACTCGGGTCCGCGCCACGTCGTGGCCGGCGTCCAGGTCGAGGTCGTTCGGCCGCAACGCCGCGACGCCGACGAGGAAGTCCGGATTCGCGTCGGTGACCACCGCGCGTGGCGCAGCATCGTCCACGATCGTCGCGAGCCGCGCCACCGGATATCCCGGGTCCAACGGGATGTAGTAGCCGCCGGCCTTGAACACGCCCAGAATCGCGGCGACGAGATGCCGGCCACGAGGCAGATGGACGGCCACAGCATCGCCCTGCCGGACGCCGATCCGCAACAACCCCTCGGCGTATCGGTCGGACCATCTCGCCAGTTCAGCGTAGGTCCACGATCCGTCACGATGACTCACCGCAAGCGCGGCGGGATGGAGCCGGATGCTCTCTTCGATGCGGCTCAGCACGGTTCCCGACGGAGTCACACGGATCGTCGGGCCCGTGAGCTCGGTGATCTCATCCGCATCGAGCAGGTCGATGGACCGCACAGGCACAGCACTGTCCACCGTGGTCAGGGCCTCCAGCGCACGCTCGTGCAATGCTGCCAGGCGAGACAGTTCGTCGGCGGAGAAGACCCCGAGGTTTCCATCAATCCAGCCGCTGCACTCGGCGTCGTCGGTGAACAAGAAGTCCACCGCGGCAGGAAAATTCGTGTCGGCTACAGCCCGGACATCGTTCATCCGAACTGGCACGTCCTGGTAGTCTGCGCGCCGGAAATCCATGAAGTTGACGTAGGTCGGCAGGTCGCCCAGGTGGATGTCGCCGCGCAGATCCCGCTCCAGAATCCCGAACGGGACGTACCGGTGCGGCACGACACGTGCATCCCACTTGCGCAGTTCGGCAAACAGCTCGCTCACCGACCGATCGTGTGTCTGCACGTGCAGAGGAAGGGTGTTGAGGAAGACTCCGATCAGCCGGTCGGCGTCTGCGGTTTCGGGCCGTGCATTCGCGATCACTCCGGTCAGGACGTCGTTCTGTCCGCTTGCGACCGCCACCGCAAGGACATGCGCCGCGACGAAGACCGTTCGTAACGAGACTCCGTGCCGGGACGCAAGTTTCTGGATCCCCTCGGACGTGACCGCCGAGATCGCGATCGGAAACCGCGCGATCTCGTTGCGGACATCGGTTTCGGCAACCGGGCGCCGTCCGAAGATCTGTGGGAGACGCGCATCGTGCAGTTCAGCGCTCCAGAACTCCCGCGATGTGGGCTCGATCGAACGCTGCCGTTCGAGCGCAACGTAATCGGCGAAAGTCGTGACCGGCGCCGATGGCAGCACGTCGTCGCCGAATGCGGCGACGATTTCTTCGATCAGGAGGACATCGCTCCAGCCGTCGAGCACGACGTGGTGCTCGACAGCCGTCAACTGGAATCCGCGGGGGCCCAACGGATGCACTGCGAACCGTATCAGCGGAGGACGTTCCAGATCGAAGTCGGCCGAGCGTGCTTCGTCGACGAACGCGTCGAGCCGCCTGCAGACCTCTTCCTCGTCGAAATCCTCGAGGTCGCGGATCTCGTCGATCGGGATGTCGACCGTCGCATGCACCAACTGGAGCGGTTCGCTGTACGACGTCAGATCGACGGAGATTCGCAGCTGTGGATGCCGTTCGAAGACCAGGTCGCAGGACCGCCGCAACCGCTCGGCGTCGTATTGCTGCGGCACTGCGACGCTGGTGACGACCCGATAGACCGTCGAGCTCTGATCCTTCGCGAACTGGTACAGGATGCCCTGCTGCATCGACGTCAGTGGATACGCATCGACGACCGCATCGGGCAGTCGCTCACGATCGGCGGGTGAGACAAGGCTGAACGGAGCGACGGCATCCGGAGCCGCACTGCATCCCAGACGGGGGGCGAGCGCGGCAGGAGTCGGGTGCGTATACAGGTCCTCGATCGCGAAGGTGAGGTTCAGCTCGTCCTCGACGACCGACCGCAGCCGGACTGCGCGCATCGAATCGCCGCCGAGCGCGAAGAAGTTGTCGTCGGGTCCGACGAAGGTGCATGCCAGCACCGCGGAGAAGGCACGCTGAACGCCGGCTGCCCGCCCGTTCCCAGAAGCCGCTGGGATACATTCCGACTGCTCGATCGCGCTCGCTTGCAACCCTGCTGTGTCTCGTTTTCCGTTCGGCAGCACGGGGATTGCGTCAATTGCGATCCAGCGCACCGGAATCATGTAGTCGGGCAGATCGCGCCTCAGCTCCTCGCGCAGATCTGTGAACGGCCGCGACGCGCCGGCCACGAAAGCGATCAGCCGGTCGTTCGCGGGGCCAGGCTCCGGAATAACCGCGACATCGATGTCTCCGGCGGTTTGCTGGATCTGCGCCTCGATTTCGCCAAGCTCGACGCGATGGCCACGGATCTTCACCTGGTGGTCGCTACGGCCCAGATACTCGAGCACACCGTCTTCGGTCCACCTCACGATGTCCCCGGTGCGGTACGTACGTTCGCCGAGTTCGCCGCCCTGCACGAACTTCTCACTATTCAGTTCCGGTCGCCCGAGGTATCCGTCGGCGAGCTGGATCCCGTGGATGCACAGTTCGCCGGGGACACCGACCGGCACCAGGCGCAACCGCTCGTCCACCACGCTGATCCGGGTGTTGGCGACCGGTCGTCCGATCGGAACGTTGCCCTGCACCACCTCGTCACGGCCGCATGTCCACGCCGTGACGTCGATGGCAGCCTCGGTGGGACCGTACAGGTTGTGCAGCCGCACACCCGGCAGCCGATTCAAGAATGTTTCGACGGTGCCGGGGCGTAGAGCCTCCCCTGACGAAAAGACGTGACGGAGAGCTCGAGGCGCCCGCCGTGTCTCCCGAAGGAATGCGTCGAGCATCGTCGGCACGAAGTGGGCGACGGTAATTTCTTCGGAGTCGATCACCGCCGCAAGTGCCCGGGGATCCCGCTCGTGTCCGGCCGGCAGGCAGTGCAGACGCGCACCGGTGATGACTGGCAGCACCGTTTCCCACAGCGCCACATCGAATGCCGGATTGGTCTTCTGTAAGTAGACGTCGGTCTGATCGAGTCCGTAGTCCTCCTTCATCCATTGCAGCCGGTTCCACAACGCCGCGTGCGATACGACAACGCCCTTGGGTCGGCCGGTGGAGCCGGAGGTGTAGACGAGGTATGCGGGCGATTCGCGCTGGGGAGGTCCAGGCAGATCGTCGCCGCCGTCGACGGCGAGCAAATCCTGGTAGCTGATTCCCGGTACGTCACCCGTGACCGCCCGGTGGTCGCCGTCGGAGAGAACAAGCGCCGGAGAACTATCCGCCACAACGTATTCGAGGCGGCCGGACGGTCCGGACGGGTCGAGCGGCAGATAGACCGCACCGAGCCGCATGATACCGAGAACCGCGCACACCTGGCGAGCGCTGCGCGGCATCAGCACACC
Source organism: Rhodococcus sp. 852002-51564_SCH6189132-a (assembly GCF_001665495.1). NCBI lineage: Bacteria > Bacillati > Actinomycetota > Actinomycetes > Mycobacteriales > Nocardiaceae > Rhodococcus > Rhodococcus sp. 852002-51564_SCH6189132-a. Next base: position 9,039 of record NZ_LZMJ01000006.1, on the reverse strand, counting down.
GACCACATCGCCTGGCTTCACACCCGATTCATGCAATGCTCCGGCAACCGCGCGTACCGTGTCGGCGACCTCTCGCCGGGTCATCTGGCCGCCTTCCCCGGACAGTGCCACGGTGTCGGGGTCGAGGCCGGTCACCTGGTCCAGCGCCCCGGCGAGCGGCTGCTCCTGCGGAAACGTGCGGTCGGTGGCGTTGAATGACCTCAGGAGTTCGATCTCCGACTCCGGCAGAATATCCAGTCCGGCGACGGTGCTGTCGGCGCTGACGTCGCCTGCCGACCGCAGCAGACGGGCGATGCGGGCGGCGTGCCGGGCCACAGCGTCGCCGCCCTGGGTCCGGCCGTCGCTCACGACATGAGCACGCACGTCACCGTCCAGCCGGTACAGGTCGACGGCCAGATCACGTACCGGCCCCGTCGAAATCTGCTCGATCCGGCCGGTCGCCTCGCCCAGCGAGATGGCATTGCTGAACGACATGACGTTCAGCACCACATTCGGCCGTCGCACAGACGGATCGGTCTGCCTGGTACGCCGCAGGATCGTCTCCCCGCGTACTTTCTGGTGCTCGAGAAGATGACGGATGCGCTCGTCGACGTGCTGGATGACGTCGACGAAGCGGTCGTCCAGGCCGATCTCCAGAAAGAGCGGAAGTTCGTTGGAGAACATGGCCGGGAGTGCACGCTGACGAGGAGTATGCCGACCGCGAGTGGGGAATCCGACAACCACGTTGTCAGAATCGGTAATACGCCGCAGGTAGCAGGCGATCAGAGCCGTCAGCACCGTCGACCAGCGTGCCCCGAACCTGGACGCACATTCGTCGGTGGGTGCCGCGGGGGTCACCGCTGCGGCTCCGCGCCGACCGGCCGGACCCGCCCCTGAGGGTAGTTCGACGGTCCACGGACGTCCGGTCACGAATTCTGCCCACACGTCCTCATTCGCAGCGAAGGCTGCTGCGAGATCGCGTTCGTCTGCGACGAGATCGGCGTGCATGTGCGTCGACAGGCCCGCGGACGTACCCCCGGAGTCGTTTTCGTTGTACAGCTCGGCGATTCGGTTCCAGAGGAGCACCTGCCCGAAGCCGTCGCACAGCAGATGGTGGTAGCGCATGTAGAAGACCGACCGGTTGTCGGACATCGTGTAGAACACGAACTCCGCAGCGACCTCTTTGGTGAGATCCACCGGTGAAGCGGACCGGGCGGTCATTTCCTGCATTGCAGTGCGCTCAGCGTCCTCGGCACCGGTGAGATCGATGTGGGCGAGTGTCGGCGCTTCTCCGGCGACCAAGTGCGGGTTTTCAACGTCTCCGGCGATGGTCATCCACAGGTTCGACGCTTCCGCGACGGCTGCGTCGAATGCTCGCTCGAACTTCGGAAAGTCGATGGCGCCCTCGATGTCGAGGTAGCCGGCACAGATGAACTCCGCACTCTCGGGGGCCATCTGTTGAGCGGTCCACAATTCGCGTTGCGCAGCAAGCAAAGGCTGCCCGGTTTGTACTGCAGTCATTTCTCCGTGATTCCTGTCACCGGCGCCGTCAGGCGGAAAGGTCTGCGCTGATGGACGCGACGATCGGAAGCAACTCGCGTGTGCTCTGGACGCCTCCGCGTTCAGCGATAGGTGTCAGCATCTGCAGCACCGTCGACGGTATTCGCATCACTCGTCGGGCGCGCAGGACACACTCGATGAGATCGTCGGTGAGCCAGTTCGCCACCCGGTCGGCAACCTCTTCCGACTCGCCGGTCTCGGTGAGCTGCTGAAGGACCACGACACCGAAGAAGCAGCGGGTGAAGAGCTCGCCCCGAGCCTCGATCACCGCTTCGTCGCCACGGCGGGGCAGGTCCTTTTCGAACACCTCTGCCAGTGCAGAGACCAGCGCGACAAACTCCCGGCCACCGGCGAGATCAGTGGTCAGAACACTTCGGTCGATGTACGAGAAGGAGGTGTTCTCCAGCTTGCCGAGCGGCTGTTGACTCAGGAGGTAGGAAACGCCGACGTCTCCTGACGACATCTGCATTTCGGCATCGTCGTGGCCGCGGAGATAGGCCGAGAAAGCGCTAGCGGCCCGCACGGACTGCATCATGTTGACGTACCGCGTGCCTTCGAGACGGGGAAGCCACTCGACGTACTGGGCCATAATCCGGAACAGCGATTCGGATTCGAAGGCGCGAGCGGAGATGGCTTCACCGAGATCCCGGATCACTTCCACCGCCTTGAGGGTGACGAGCGATTTCGCCACCGAGGTCATCAGCCGGAACGACCTGTCCGCAGAACTGGCGCGCTCGAGACTCTGAATCGTCGCTTCGTTGAATGCATTCAGAGCCACAATCCGAATCCCAGCATCGTTCAGGATCCGGCGGATCTGCCCGAACTCTATGACCTGTGAGCCGAACAGCGATCGAGTCGAGGTGTGTTGCACGGTTTCGGCCAGTGCCCGCCGAGCCATCCCCACTGAAGCGGTCGCCAAGTTGAACTTCCCGACGTTGAGGGTGTTGACCGCATCGGCGAACGCCTGACCGCCGGCAGTGATCATGTCTTGCGGTCCGAATGCGTATCCCTCGAGGCGGAACTGGGTCACGCGCATCTGCTCCGGGACCGCATTGCGTTCGACGATGTAGCCGCGCTGTCGCGCGTCGGCCCGAAAGAACGCGTAACCGCCCTCAGCGCCATCGTCGTAACGCGCGAAAGTGGTGACCAGCTGAGAACTCTCGGCGTTGCCCGAGTAATCTTTCTGGGCCTCGGCGATATAGCCGTGCCGCGCAGGCCGCACGACTGAACGGGTATGCCTCCAGTCCGCACCCGCGGCCCGCTCCGACATCGCGAACGCCCCGAAGACTCCTCGTTCGAAACCCTCGCGGTACACGTCACGAACCTGCAGGTTGTCGGACATCCACACCGGCAGTGCAGCCAGCGAGGACACGTGCCACATCAGCCATTCGGTGAATCCGTGCGCGGCCAGTGCGGAGCTGGTCCCAGCAACGCGCCGCGGGGTCCAACCGAGCAATTCCGGCTGCGCAGAGGGGATCAGAGTGCGTGCGAGAAGCTTCGAATCCCGAACGAACTCAATGAAATCGGCAGGGGTGGCCCGCACAGCCTCCTGTCGTGTTGTGACGTTCGCTCCCCGGTCACGGAACCACTCCCGGACTTCGGTCTCGACTCCGGAGTCATAGGAAATCCCTACCATCGTGGTCATACATCCCCCCCAATTCAGCTGCATCCGTAACACTTCGGCAACTCGAGACCGCATGAATGCCTGGCCACACTCGAACTCGAGGCCCAGCCCGACAATCAAACCGAAATCCCGGTTTGATTTACGATTCTTGCATGGTTGCTCGAAACGGAACCTGCCGAAGTGCTCGATCCCAACGGGGATTGCGCCGCGCCGTGTTCGGGTCCAACGGGAGTTTCGCCGCAGCCTGATCGCCGCCGAAATTGTCCTGTTCCTTCGCCTCTTCGGGTTGGTTGATCCATTCGACTTCGGGCAACGCTAGGGTCGACGAGGGCTCGGCGGCCCGAACCTTTCCGGAGCTCACCGTGGCGAACCGCGTCATCGAAGCCGCACACACACACCGCTCACCCCGCAGCAGGGCGACTGTCTCGACCTTCGTGGACGATTTGTGTTGTGCATCGATCGAATCCTCATCGGCACCCCGGCCGAACCGGTCACCGAGCGGATCCCCACTCCGCAGCTCCCACCGGAAAGAGCCGGACTCGAGGTCGCCACCGCGGTGCCGATGCGGCCCGGCCGTGCCGTAGCCGTACGCGAATTCGCACGACAGATGGGCCGCTCCCCCAGGCACGGTCTCCTCGCAGCGCCGAGACGGCTTCGTCGATGCCCGGAACGCGGTCGCGGGGACGGAATTGTTCCGGCAGGTCGCCGAGCCGGCGTGTTTACCTGACACCACTCCCCATCCTGGATCAAGCGAGCCCGATACGACCGTTGCGACTCGGCGTCGATACAGTGAGACACGAATCCGGTTGGACACTCACCGATTCCGCAGGTTTCAATGCTGCCCCCCGACCGTAAGAACCGCGCGGTTCGCAACCACAGAAGGCCTTCGACGAACGGGATGTGGGCCTGGATCACATCGCCTTCGGTTGTACGGCAGGTGATCTGGTGAAATGGCGCGATCGGCTCGACAGTTTGGGAATCGCACACGGAGACATCAAGGAGGCCGATACGGCTCGGGACTCCCCCTCCGCGACCCGGACAACATCGCGCTCGAATTCTTCGCGCCACCGAGTTGATCGCATCGTCCGGCCGAGCGGGCACGTCGTGTCGCTCCGCCTCAGCCCCAGGGTCCCGGAAAGGTTGACTCGACAATGCCCTGACCTGGGATTTTATGAGTGTGGGGCTGGTGATGGGAGGGTGTGCCCCACAGGCTTGGATGGAGGTTGCGACACCAACCCAGCCGAACCCGAGGTCACACCCGTATGCCATCTTCCCCCACCCCTTCGTCGACCGCGCATCCGACACGACACGAGCGATTGTTGTCGGCGTTCGAGACGGTCCCGGACCCCCGAGACCGGCGTGGAGTGCGCTACCGACTTGCCGGGGTCCTTGCTCTCGCGGTGACCGCCACCATTGCCGGCTGCCGGTCGTTCGCGGCGATCGGCCAGTGGGCTGCCGAGGCGACGGTCGAGGTGTTGACGTCATTCGGGTTCACCGATGCAGCAGCTCCGGACGAGTCGACGCTGCGGAAACTGTTCGCCCGCATCGACGCCGACGCCCTCGACACCGCACTCGGTGTATGGATGTGGACCCGCACCGTCGTCACAGGTCAGCGGAGGGTGATCGCGATCGACGGAAAGACCCTTCGCGGCGCACGACGCCGCGCAGACGACACCGCCGCACCGCACCTGGTGGCCGCGTTCGACCACGGCGCCGCCACGGTCCTCGGGCAGGTCTGCGTGAAGGAGAAGAGCAACGAGATCCCGGCCGCGCGAACACTGCTGGCCCGATTCGACCTCGCGGGCGCGGTGGTGACGATGGACGCCATGCACACCCAAACCGACACCGCCACCCTGATCACCGGCGCCGGCGGCGACTACGTGTTCACGGTGAAGAAGAACACCCCCACCCTGCACAGGGAGTTGAAAGCGTTGCCGTGGAGAGATGTCCCCGCCACCAGGGTCACGACGACCGGACGGGGTCGGCGGATCACCCGCACGATCAAGGTCACTGCCGTCCCCGGATGGATCGACTTCCCCGGCGCCGCTCAGGTCGCGCAGATCCGCCGCACCGTCACGAAGAAGGGGCGCAAGACCGTCGAGGTCGTCTACCTGGTCACCTCCGCCGACCACCTCGCCGCACCGCCCGCGGTGCTCGCGACGTGGGTGCAGGGACATTGGGGCATCGAGAACCGTCTGCACTGGGTGCGGGATGTGACGTTCGCCGAGGATTCGTCGCAGGTTCGCACCGGGCAGGCCCCGAGGATCATGGCGACCTGCCGTAGCCTCGCGATCGGCCTGCTTCGCCTCGCCGGCTGGGACAACATCGCCGCCGGGTTACGGCATCACGCCAGGCATCCCGATCACGCACTCATGCTGGCCTTGACCTGAGGAAACCCGACCTTTCCGGGGCCCTGATCTCCAAGGGCCTTGATCAAGATTTCGATCGATTCGGCCATGAAATGCAGCCTCTTCCGCCTGTTTCACGATGCCGCGTGTCAAGGCGAGAAAGTGTCGGGCAAGATGCCCGTACCGCCCACGCTACTCGTGATTGCCGACGTGGGGTGAGGAACACCTGCTGGGCGTCCTGCGGAGACCTCAGGACTAGGGGGTGCCGACCAGGTCCGGAGATCAGAGGGTGTGGCCGAGGATGTGGGTAAGGGCGATGAGGGCGGCGAACCAGATGAGAGTTCCGCCGAGTGTGGCGAAGTCTGTGTACATGAGTGGTGTCGAGCGTACGCCGGTTGAAGCATCAACCGGCGTATCGTTCGTCACAGCCTGTCGCGCACGCAATCAGCTTCCGCACGCGCTTACCTCCCGCGGGGAATAGACGGGGATCTGGTCGCGTTGTGCTGGGCGGATCGGGTGCATATTCGTGTCCCCCGGGCTCAACCCTTTGCCTTCACGGAAGTTCCGTTCGACTGGAGCCGTGTTGCGCCTTTTGCCGAGAGGCGACCGAACGCACCCGATCCCTTCACACTTCGTAACGCGAGTCGGCGCACTCCGCCACGCGAGCCTTCGCCACCGGATGCGCTTCCCGCACGGATGTGGCCGACCCGCCCCGGCGACCGAATACCACCGGGTTCGGCCACCGCTCCACCGGGTACCTCCGGAAGACACCGACAGGTTCGAAAGAACAGCAAGTGCAGGAGGACATGTGCCCACCAACTTGACCGCCACCGACCTTCGAGAACTCCTCGATTCGACGCTCGATGACCCCGCACTCGTTCTGGAGGAGGGACGCTTCCGCGTGGTCGGAGGTCAGGAGCTCACGGATGAGAACCGAGCGTTCCTCGTGGTCACCAGGGAAGACCTCCGCAAGCAGCTACCGCAGGATCGGGACCACGACGAGAGCGACCTGGAGCTACAGGCGGGCGTGCTCGGCTCGACCGTCGCGAACCTCGGCGGGTGATCGCCTTGTATCGGCTGCCGACCGGAACAGTAGGTGACACACTCGGAGAATGAGCGAAGAACCCACATCCGCGCCGGTCTGGAACTACCTGATGGACATGGATGGTGTTCTCGTGCACGAGGATCACCTGATCCCCGGTGCCGACGCGTTCCTGACGGAGCTCCGCGACACCGGTACGCCGTTCATGGTGCTCACCAACAATTCCATCCGCACACCCCGAGATCTGCGGGCGCGCCTGCTGCGCTCCGGCCTCGACGTGCCCGAGAAATCGATCTGGACCTCCGCGCTGGCGACGGCGACGTTCCTCGCCAATCAACGTCCCGGTGGCAGCGCTTACGTGGTGGGTGAATCCGGATTGACCACCGCGCTGCACGACATCGGCTACGTCCTCACGGACAGCGACCCGGACTACGTCGTCCTCGGTGAGACACGCACGTATTCCTTCGAGGCGATCACCACCGCGATCCGACTGGTCGAACGCGGCGCCCGGTTCATCGCGACCAATCCGGACCCGACCGGCCCGTCACGAGAGGGTTCGCTTCCTGCCACCGGGGCAGTCGCAGCGCTCATCACCCGCGCGACCGGCCGTGAGCCGTATTTCGTGGGCAAGCCGAACGCCCTGATGATGCGGTCGGCCCTGCGTGCGATCGGTGCGCACTCCGCACACACGCTGATGATCGGTGATCGCATGGACACCGACATCGTCTGCGGCCTCGAGGCCGGTCTGCAGACACTGCTGGTCCTGACCGGCATTTCGACCCGCGAGTCCGTCGAGCGGTTCCCCTACCGCCCGACCCGCGTCATCAATTCCGTTGCGGATCTCGTTGGGTCAACGGCAAATCCGTTCTGAAGAGTATCGGGGGTCCGAACTTTCGGCCGGATCCGATGAGGGTGGGCTTTTCATGCACCGAGAGCGAAGGCGACCAGGAATCCCAGCGAAGTGCAGATACCGACCCACCATCCGCCTTCTCGATAGGCTTCCGGCATCAACGAGTCGGCGATCACCGCAATGGTGGCGCCTCCGGCGAATGCCTGGATCAGCGGAATTCCCGCTTCCGGCAGAGAATCGGCGAACGCAGTGGCCACCACAACCACCGCCACCAGCAGAACGGCCGTCACGCCCCAGATGAGCAGAGCAGAGCGATGCGACAGAGCCGACCGCATCGACGCCGCACCCGCCACCGCCTCGGGGATGTTGCCAACCGCCACGGCCACCAGCAACACGATTCCACCGCTGCCGGCTGCGAGAGTGGTCCCCAACGCAGCATTCTCCGGAACGCCGTCGAGGAGGGCCCCGAGCATCAGCGCCCAACCCAGGGCTGCAGGGCCGAGCATGTTCTCGATCACGCGATCGGCAACGACATAGACGACGGTTCCCAGCATCAAGGCCCCGCCGGCCGCCCACAACCCCTGGTCGGCGAAGGCCGGGGCGAACAGTTCTGTGGAGACCGCCGCCACCATGGCACCGGCGCCGAAGGCCATCAACCCCGCGAGCACCGGGCGGGGCAGGTTGTAGAGCAGGCCGATCGCAGCTCCGAGGAACAAGGGCACGGCGGTCCCCAGTCCGTACCACAGGGCCGTCAACATCGAACCGAACCCCCGCGTCGGCACCGTCCTCTACTCGTTACGCTCATGTGTACCTCTTCCGTCCCGGCGACCTGGTACCCAGGGACGTCACCGCCGACCGACTCGGCAGGGTCACCTATAACGCGATGATCGACGATTCCGTCGGCAAGGACACGGTGCCCAGGCATAATTTGCTCGAATCAGCGAGTATCGGCCCACACCATCGATGAAGCACCGAGTCCGAGCGAAGCATCGTGAAGGGCCGAATCGAGCGGTGGAGGATTCGTGCGCATGGGCCGTGCACCGATTATTCCGCGCGCCGCTCATCATGTCGGCGCACACTGGCGTGCTCTGTCCGAGATCAGGGGCACCGGTGAGCGGTTCGTCCCGGCCCTGACCGAACCCCTGCCGCCTGCTGCGCGGCGTTGGATCAACCATGCGGTGGCCGAGGGCACGCCGATGGCCGCAGCCGCACGACTCGAGATGTCCGGGCAGATCCGGCTCGGATCCTGGCGACCGTTCACCGCTGTCCAACTCCTCGCCCCGACGTCGGGATTCGTGTGGGCTGCGACCACTCGGATCGGCCCGGTATCAGTGTCGGGGTACGACCGCTTCACCGACGGTTGTGGCGAGATGTGTTGGCGGATAGGGGGAATCATTCCGGTGATGTCCGCGGACGGCCCTGATGTCAGCGACAGCGCGGCCGGCCGCCTGGCCGGGGAGAGCATCTTCGTGCCGACGTCGTTTCCCCTCGCACGGTGGCGGGGGGGCGCCATTGGGGGGCGCCGGGCCGGGGCCGGGGGGGGGGCGCACCGCAACCGGGGGGGGGGGGTGGGCGAGGGCGGGGCGTTGTGGGGGGGGGGGGTGGGGGGGGGGGGGGGGGGGGGGGGGGGGGGGGG
>NZ_LZMJ01000005.1:0-26446 GCF_001665495.1 Rhodococcus sp. 852002-51564_SCH6189132-a | reverse complement strand
GCCACGCGATATGACAAACTCGCGACCGTCTACCGCGCTGCCGTAGTGCTGAACGCCGTCGTCGCCTGGACAAAGCATTTGTCAGACATACCCTAGCTCCTACGACCCCTCCCTTCGGAACCGACAAACGTGTCGGTGGCCCGGAGCACACTGGAGGTAGAGACGAAGTCCTATCGAGGAGGCGCAGGTGCGATGTATACGCAACGCGAAACCTACTTCGGCTGGACGTCTCGGCGCGTACCCCTGTACGCAGCCGCGCAGCCCACGGCATCCCCGGCCACACCGGCCGCATCCGGCCCGAGCATCCGTCCCGAGGACGAGCGCGTTCCCTCGGGCGTAACGCTCGACCGCATCCTGCCCGAGTCCGTGCTGCATGGCCGTCTGGTCGCGTATCACGACGCGGACGAGGACAGGGACTACGTGGCCGTGGCGGTCGGCGCGGTGGCGGGCGAGAACGATGTACCGGTCCGGGTGGCCGAGGAAGAGACGCTCGTCGTGTCCGCGGCCCGCAGCATGATCGATGGGATCCTCGTCGGCACGGAGAGCGACGACCTCGACGAACTGGAGGTCGCCCGTCAGCTCCGCTTCGGCGGACCGGTCCGCGACCTGCTGGAATACATCGGAGCACGGTCGGTGGTGGTCGACTGGAGCCCGGCTGTGGCGTGATCCGACAGAGCCGTGGCGTGATGTGATCGCGTCCCCGTAATCGCGGATGTGTGACGCGCCGATACACACATCTGCAACGACACAGCATTCAGGTGGTACGGTCGTAGGCGTCCCCGTGACCAAAACGTAATAATTCGGGGATTATCGCAGCCCTGGTGTGGGTACTCGAGCCTTCGGGTTCCACTGGGAGGGTGACCGGAAGTGGCGATGCCGGACTGACAGCTACGCCCGTCGGGGGCAGCCCGGCACCGCCACTTTCGACCTACACTCTCCGGGACCGGATTCTTCCGAGTCCCGGTTCTCAGTTCTCCGTTACCGCTGCGGCTGCGGCCGTCGCCGCCAGAGCGGCCGGCGCCTCGACCGCGAGGAGATGACCCACCTCGGGAAGCGCCACGAAATGAGCACCCATGTCGTCGGCCAGCTTGTTCAGCGCGTCCACCTGTACGAGGGGGTCCTTGCTTCCCACGACGACCTCGACCGGACGCCCGCGCCAGCGGCGCAGCACGGCCCGATCGATGCGGGGCATGTTCGTCAGCGACGTGCAATACGCACCGACGCGGCAGGACCACCGCAGGGTCTGTTCGTCGGGCCGGTAGTCGCATCCCGCGAGTGCTCGAAGGTACCGCTCGGTGTTCTCGAAGTTGGGCTCGTTGCGCCACTGCAGGCCGGGGATGAGGGCGCGGTTCCACCGGACGCGCGGGACGAGACCCAGCGGCGCCGCGATCACCAGCTTCTCGATCCGGTCAAGATCCTCCACCGCAGCGGCCACGGAGGCCGACCAGCCGAGACCGATCACGGGAATCCGCTCGACGCCGAGTGCATCGAGCACCTCGACGAGCCAGTGGCCGTAGACGCTGTGGATCCGGCTGTCGGGCCGGCTGCCCGCGCTCGCACCGGGAAGGCCCGGGACATCCACGAGCACCACCCGGTGGCGCTCGCCGAACTGCTCGGCGAGCAGACGCAGCCCCGCCGCCGGGAGATCGCCACCCGCGAGCACCACGATCGGCGGTGCGGTCGCAGGACCCGTGGTGAGCACGTAGGTGTCACCCAGCGAGGTGCGGGCGACGTGCTCCTCGACGGGACGCTCCCAGTAGGTCAGCAGTCCTGCGCACGCGTGGTGGATCACGCTGCCGTCTCCGGGGCAGCGGTAGGGCGAACGTGTCAGCAACGCCATCATCCTCCTACCCGGACGATTCCGGGGACGACGAGGGATTCACGGAACGGCATGAATGGATCTTCTTTCGTGGGGTACGAGCGTCTTTCGCCGACCAACCTCGGGCACACCGCACGACACCGTAGCCCAGTGCTCGGTGTGGACGCCACCCGTGGTTCCGGAAAACTTCACAGCCGTCCCTCACGTCACTTTCGTGCCGAATGCCCTTTCACCCCTGCGCCTCCAGGTCCTCCCACGAGGTGTGAACCTGCGGTCGGAAGCCGTAGCCGGTGTCGGGTTCGGGCAGATGCCCTTCGGGGTCGATCACGACGACCTCCACGCCGTCCCGGTGGAGCCGACCGATCATCTCCAGCAACATCCTTCGGCCGACCGGCAGGATGGTACGGACGAGGGACAGGTCGAAGACCAGGCGTTTCGTCTCCACAGGCTCGTCGACCACGGCCGTCACGAGACCCTCGGAACTGGTGAACTGGAGGTCGCCCTGCAACTCGAGAAGGGTGAGAGACTCGTCACCCTCGCCGATGACATGTCTTCTGCGTAACACCGAGTGTGCGACCATCGGCGCGTCCATCAGATGCAAGTTCATGTCGCGGGAGAGACGACCGAAGGCGGCGACCCCCTGGACGCTGGTGCCGTGGTCGTCGAGGCGCGGCGAGTATGCGGCAATACCCAACTGTCCCGGTAGGATTCCTATGATTCCTCCGGACACGCCGCTCTTGGCGGGGATACCGACGGTGGAGAGCCAGTCCCCCGCCGCGTCGTACATCCCACAGGTCGCCATCACCGACAGCACCTGACGCACCACGTCCCGCGAGAAGATCTCCTCGCACGTCACGGGTTGCACACCGCCCGCCGCGAGCGTCGCGGCCATCATCGCGAGATCCTTGGTCGTCACCGTCACCGAACACTGCCGGATGTACCCCTCGACGATCTCGTCCGGATCGTCCTCGAAAACCTCGTACCCCCGAAGGAGATTGGCGATGGCGACATTGCGGTAGGAGTTCTCGAGCTCCGACGACGCGACCTTCTCGTCGATCGTCAGCTCGCGACCGGCCAGGGACGACAGCAGAGAACGGATGTCCTCCACCGAGGCCTCGGGTTGCCGTCCGTCGAGCACCAGGGCGTGTGCGGCGAGCGCACCGGCATTGATCATCGGGTTGAGCGGACGGCCCGTGTTGCGTTCGAGCGAGACCTCGTTGAACGCCTCCCCGGAGGGTTCGACATCGATCACGTCGAGCACGGCGTCGAAGCCTCTCTGTTGCAGCGCAAGACCGTAGACGAAGGGCTTCGAGATCGACTGGATCGTGAACTCGGTGTGGTCGTCGCCCACGGAGTACACCGCACCTTCGGCGGTCACGAGGGTGAGGGCGAACCGGTCCGGGTCGGCCCTCGCCAGTTCCGGGATGTAGTCGGCGAGGGCGCCCGAACTGTCGGCGCATCCTCGGAGCACTTCGGTCAGATAATCCGGCAACGGTGAACGCATGTATTCATCGTGACCGAATCGGACGCTGCCGGGGTGAGGAGTGACGAAGGCGATTGAACCGGCGGATCGCGGGTATGCCATCCCCATGACTGCTCTGTCGTCGGCGCTGTCAGTGCCGTTCCGAGTGGGATCCGCGCTGCGCGGAGCGCGCGTGTTCCACCCGCGCGGTGCGACCTTCGAAGGGGTTGCCGAACTCGAGTCGTCCTGGTGGCCGCGGCAGATTCCCCGCCCTACTCCTGTCGTCGCCCGGGTGTCGCGGGCCATCGGCACACCGGACGGCATGCCGGACGTGCTCGGTCTCGCGGTGCGCTTCGCCACGAAGACCGGCCCGTGGGACGTCCTGCTCGCATCGGCTCATCTGCCGGCCCGGGTGGCGCTGCTGCCGGCCCGTTCGTGGTCGAGTGCCCGCTACAGCACGCTCATGGCCTATCGGACCGACAGCGACCCCGCGCCGCGGTGGATCACCGCCGTTCCGCGCGGACGACAACCGTCCTCGACGACCTCCGTGCAGGCACTCGAGATACCGCTCGAGTTCTCTCTCCTGGTGGGTTCCGCCCGCGGGCCTCTGGAAGCGGCGGGACGTCTGACGCTGACTCGCCACCTACCCGAGAAGGATTCGGAGCAGCCGTCATTCGATCCGACCGTCCACTGCCCCGGATTCGTCGATCCGTGGCCGGGATGGCTCGTCGAGACGCGACGCGACGCCTACCGGGCGAGCCGGGCCGGACGAGGCGCCTTCCTCGCCCGGCCGCAGCACACCGTCAGCTGATCACCGCGTCGATCGTCTTCTTCAGCGCGGACGGCTGCGCCGGTGACCGCGGGGCGCCCTCCTTCATCTCGAGCATGCGGGCACCGATGTCCTGCAACTGCTTACGGCCGAGCGCCTCGCGCACCTTGGGGAACCACTCGTCCTCCTCCTCGTCGATGTGATGCTCGACGTTCTCGATGAGGACCGTCGTCTTCGCGTCGAAACGCTCTGCGTCGGGCTTCATCCCGGCCAGTTCGATGACGAGCACGTCGGCGACGTGGTGCTCCTCGTACGATTCGAGAATGTCGTCCTCGAGATCGGGGAGCAGGGAACGCACCTCGGGGTACATGCACTCGTTCTCGAGATAGGTGTGCACGGTGAGGGCTTCGATGATCTTGTCGACGATCTTGCCCTTCTCCTTCTCCCCCTCGGCCTTCCGGAAGTCGCGGAAGAGTTTCTTGATCTCCTTGTGGTCTTCCTTCAGCAACACGATCGCGTCTGTGGACACGGTTCCTCCTGCGGCGTGAACATTGCCGCCCCCAGCGGGCGTGGCACAGGAATACCCGTCCGCGACACCGTCACACGCGCACACGATCCGCATTCGCGAGGATGGCCGCCCGCAGTGCCGCCTCCGGGCCGTTGAGTACGGAACGACGCGCCATGAGCACGAACTCGATCTCACCCGCACCGGGAAGCAATCGTTGGGGATCGCGCACCGGGACGAGACCGGGTGGTGGAAGCCGCTCGGCGTGCAGCACCACGCCCAGTCCCGCGAGCGCTGCAGCGCGCAGACCGTTGAGACTGTCGGTCGTGCACGCAACGCGGACACCGCGCCCACTGCGCTGGAGGACCTCGAGCGCGATGTCGCGGGTCAGGGCCGGCGACGGATAGGACACCAGCGGTGTCGGCTCGTCCGGATCGAGGACGTAATCGGGGGCGGACAGGAAGACGAGACGCTCGCTGAAGATCATTTCACCGTGGCGGCTGCCCGGTCGACGCTTGCCGAAGACCAGATCGAGCTCGTTGTCGTCGAGACGGCGCTGCAGATCCTCGCTCAGATCCACCGTGAGTTCGAGATCGATGCGGGGATGACTACGCCGGAACTCGGCGAGGATCGACGGCAGCTCGTAGAGCACCAGGTCCTCGGAGACCCCGAAACGCAGCCGGCCGCTGAGCGGCGACTCCGAGAAGTGCCTGCGGGCGGCATCGTGGCGATCGAGGATCTCGCGGGCGAAGGCGACCATGTCGGCGCCGTCCGCCGTGAGCTCGACGTTGTGCGTGTCGCGTACGAACAGGCGGCGCCCGATCTCCTTCTCGAGTCGCGCGACGTGCTGACTGACCGTCGACTGCCGCAGGCCGAGCCGCTGGGCGGCCGCGGTGAAGCCGCGCTCCCGCTCGACGGCCAGGAAGCTCCGTAGGTGCACCGGATCGAACACCACCCCATTTCATCACGAATCGCGATTACAGAAAACGTGGCGACCGTCTTCTGTAATGACATCCGGCTGCCGTACCGTCGATTCGTGCTCTCCAAGATCCCCGTGCTCGGACGGCTCGACCCGTTCCTGCTCGCCATCCTCGCCACCGTCGCCGTCGCTGCTCTGCTGCCCGCCGACGGGGTCGTACTCGACGGCGTGAACTGGGCCGCCAAGATCGCCATCGGGCTGCTGTTCTTCCTGTACGGCGCGCGCTTGTCCACGCAGGAGACCATCGAGGGTCTCGAGCACTGGCGTCTGCACCTGACGATCCTCGCCACGACCTTCGTCGTCTTCCCGCTGCTCGGCCTGGCCGCCAAGGTGCTCGTGCCGTCGATCCTGAGCGACCCGCTCTATCTCGGCGTCCTGTACCTGTGCCTGCTGCCGTCCACGGTGCAGTCCGCCATCGCGCTCGTCTCGGTGGCGCGCGGCAACATCCCCGGCTCGATCGTCTCGGCCAGCGCCTCGAGTCTCATCGGAATCTTCGCGACTCCACTGCTGGTCGCGCTGACGATGTCCACCCAGGGCGTCACCTTCAGCGGGTCGGCCGTGCTCGACATCGTGCTGATGTTGCTCGTGCCGTTCGTCGCAGGTCAGCTCCTGCGGCGCTGGATCGGCGGCTGGGTGAAGGCCCACGGCAAGCCGCTCAAACTCGTCGACCGCGGATCGATCATGCTGGTCGTGTACGTGGCGTTCAGCCGCGGCATGAACGAGGGTATCTGGTCGATGATCTCGGTCGGCCGCCTGCTCGCCCTCGTCGGGGTGTGCGCGGTGCTGCTCGCGATCGTGCTCGCGCTCACCTGGTACTCGTCGCGCGGACTCGGTTTCGAATATCAGGACCGTGTCGCGATCCTCTTCTGCGGCTCCACGAAGTCCCTCGCCACCGGTCTGCCCATGGCGATCGTGCTGTTCCCCGGCCAGCCCATCGGCCTGATCGTGCTGCCGCTCATGCTGTTCCACCAGATGCAGCTCCTGGTGTGCGCGGCCCTCGCCGGACGCCTGGCGAAGAAGGCACCGGATGGGCTCGTAGCCGTATAGGAGAGCGAAACCGAAGCTCCTGTTAGACGAAACCGAGGGTGAAATCCGCTGATTCCGGTAGCGGTGACGTCATCGTGCCGTCACCGTGCAGGGAGAACCCCGATTCGCGAACCTCGGCTCGAAGGAGCACCGACATGGGTCTGCTGTTCCACGATCATCTGCACGACGAGTTCGGAACCTGGCCGCTGGCCTACATCCCCTACGGCGGCGCCGACTTCGGCGAGATCGCCGCAGTGGCCCGGCAGGTGGGCGACGGTGACGACGGGGACTTCTATCGGGCGTGGGTCGAGACCGGGGACCGTCTCGTCGCCGAAGCGGAGTCCTGCGCGACCGCCGGGCACGACGACTCGGCACGCGAGCTGTTCCTGCGGGCGAGCGCCTACTACGCGACCGCGTACCACCCGCTGTACGGATCTCCCGTCGACCCACGTCTGATCGCCGCCTTCGACAAGCAGGTCGCGGCCTTCGACGCCGGGCTGGCGATCGGGGACACACCCGTCAAGGCTGCCAGGATTCCGTTCGAGGACACCACGCTTCCGGGCTACCTGATTCCCGCACCCGGCCACGAGAACAGCGTGCGGCCGCTCATCGTCTTCACCAACGGATACGACGCCACGATCACCGACATGTACTTCGCATCGGCCGTGGCAGCGCTGCGACGCGGCTACCACTGTCTCCTGTTCGACGGACCGGGCCAGGGCGAGATGCTCTACAAGCAGAAGATGCCGATGCGTCCGGACTGGGAAGTGGTCGTGCGCGCGGTGATCGATCATGCGACGGCCTCCCCCATCGTCGACCCTGAACGCATCGTCCTGAGCGGATGGAGTCTCGGTGGGTATCTCGCGCCGCGCGCAGCATCCGGTGAGCATCGTCTGGCCGCGGTGGTCGCCGATCCCGGTCAGTGGAGCGTCGCGGCCGGCACCCGGGCCCTCGGGGCAGCATTCGGCCTCTCCCCCGAGGTCCTCGACGATCCTCTCTCGATGAGCGCACAGGACGCCGACACGATCATGGCTGCGGTGCAGTCGGATCCGTCACTACGCTGGAAGATCATCGCCCGCGGATTCTGGGTCAACGGCGCCTCGGACATCCGGGAACTGTTCGCGGAGATGAACGAGTACACACTCGACGAGGTAGGCGAGCGTATCTCGTGCCCTGTCGTGGTGACCGCCGCCGAGAGCGATGCCCTCGCACGCGGTGCGGGAACATTCGGAGATCGGCTCGGCGACACGGTGACTCTCATCCCGTTCACCGAGGCCGAGGGTGCGGGTAGGCATTGCGAGATGGGCAACCGCACCCTCCTCAACAGGCGGGTTCTCGATCGGCTCGACGAGCTCCTGGCCCGCACGCCCTGACGATCAGCGGTCGGGCCGGCCCGTGTACGCCTCCGCGAGATACTGCTGTCCGTACCGGGAGCCGACGACCGCGGCGAGTTCGCCCAGTGCCCGTTTGTTCTCGAATGGCGTTGCGTCCTCACGGGTGTGAAGCATCGAGGTCATCCAGTACGAGAAGTTCTGCGCCTTCCACACGCGCTGCAGCGCCGTGTCGCTGTAGGCGTCGAGCAGGTCGGACGAGCCGGTGGAGAAGAACGAGTCGAGCGCGCGGAAGAGCACCCGGACGTCGGCCAGGGCGAGGTTGAGTCCCTTGGCACCGGTCGGCGGAACGGTGTGGCCGGCATCGCCTGCCAGGAAGAGGTTTCCGTGCCGCATCGGTTCGCACACGTACGAGCGGAACGGCAGGACCATCTGCTCGAAGATGGGGCCGCGCTTCAGTTCGAAACCGTCGGGGCCGTCGACACGCCTCTGAAGCTCGTCCCAGATCCGGTCCTCGCTCCACGTCGACGCGTCCTCGGACGGATCGCACTGGAAGTACATCCGCTGCACCGACTCGTTGCGTTGACTGATGAGGGCGAATCCGTGATCGGAACGCGCATAGATCAATTCGGGTGCACTCGGTGGAGCTTCGGTGAGGATCCCGAACCATGCGAAGGGGTACTCGATGAAGTGGTCGGCGCGGACGTCGCCGGGAATCGCCTTGCGGCAGATGCTCTGTGATCCGTCGGCTCCGACGAGGATGCGGCACCGGATCTCGACCGGCCTGCCGTCGGATTCGGCGAACCGGATTTTCGGTATGTCGGTGGTGATGTCGAGAACCTCTGTGTCGCAGACGCTGTAGCGCACATCGCCACCGTCGCGTTCGCGCGAGGCGGCCAGATCGACGAAGACCTCGTTCTGCGGATACAACCACACCGACTCACCCACGAGGTCCCGGAAATCGATGCGGTGGCTCTCACCTCCGAAGCGCAGATCGATGCCGTCGTGGCGGTGCCCTTCGTTCAGGACACGGGTGTCGACTCCGCTCTCGGTGAGCAGCGACACCGAGCCGTGCTCGAGGATCCCCGCACGGTGGGTGGTCCGGATGGTCTCGTGATCACGTTTTTCGACGACGATGTTGTCGATCCCCGCCTTCGCGAGGAGGTGGGAGAGCATGAGACCTGCTGGGCCGCCGCCGACGATGCCGACTTCGGTGGTGACGACCGTGCGGGTTGCATTCATGTGTTCGTCCTTTGCTGCGCGTATCCGATTCGCGTCCCGTCGAGTGTCGTGCGCCTCTCCCACCGCATACGCTGACTTCTCGTTCAATGAGAAAACGATCGGGTCAGTCCGGGGGACGCTCGCCGACTCCGCGCGCGATGCCGCGGGCAGCGGCCATGAGGACGGGCACGACGGCCTGTTGCCGGGACGCACCGGTGGGCACCACTACGCCGAGCGCCGCCAGGGCATGACCCGACCGCGCGAGGACGGGCACCGCGATGCCTGTGGCGCCCTCGTCGAGCACACCGTCGAAGCGCGCATAACCCCGCCGGCGGACCTCCGCGAGCGCGCGACGGAAATCTCTCGTTGTCGCAGCAAAACGCTTCTCCACCTCGGGATGTCGTCGCCTATAGGTTTCCTGCACCTCCGCAGGTGAGAACGCGAGCATCGACATGCCCAGCGACGTGTCGTGGACGGGGAGCCGACGGGCGACCGAGGCCTGGTTGACCACCGAATCGGACGCCGACAGCCGTTCGAGGACGAGGACCTCGTCGTCCTGCAGGACCGCGAGCTGGGTGTGCTGGTGCACCACCGACTGCACGTCCTGTAGGAAGGGCAGCGCCGCCTCCCGCAGATCGCGCGCGGGTGCACTGCGCGCGACGAGTTCCCACAGGCGCAGACCGAGCCGTACCCGGCCGTCGTCGTCCCGGGTGAGCAGACCGTGTTGCACCAGCTCGCCGACGAGCCGGTAGGTCGTGGCCTGCGGGATGCCGGACCTGCGGGCGAGACTCCCGACCGTCAGGCGGGGTTGGGTGTCGTCGAACGACTCGAGGATGCGGACGACGCGGTCGAGCATCGAGTCACCGGACGGCGAGTTGGCCATGCCGCCATTGTTCCGTGTCCGATCCGGGCAGTTTTACCATCCGGATCCGTCCGTAGATTCGACATCCGTCAATATAGACGTGTGTCGAATCAAGATCTCGCGGGTGACGACGCCTGCTGTTCTCCGCTCGTGCGCCAACCCCTGACGGACGATCGCGCCGCCGACCTCGCCCGGATGTTCAAGGCCCTCGGCGATCCGGTGCGTCTGCGGATGCTGTCGCTCGTCGCGAGCCATGCCGGCGGTGAGGCGTGCGTGTGCGACATCTCGGGATCGTTCGATCTGTCCCAACCGACGATCTCGCACCACCTCAGAGTTCTGCGCGAGGCAGGCCTGCTCGAGTGCGAGCGTCGTGGCACCTGGGTGTACTACTGGGTGGTTCCGGTCGCGCTACGGCAACTCTCCGATGTGCTCGGGATCGAGTCGACCGAGGTACCTGCATGAGTGAGCGAACTGCGGTGGACACTCCCGTGATGGGCAGGATGTCGACACTCGACCGCTTCCTTCCCGTGTGGATCGGCACCGCCATCGTCGTCGGCCTGCTGCTCGGCCGCATGATTCCCGGACTCGGAGAAGCCCTGGGTTTCATCGAGGTCGACGGGATCTCGCTGCCGATCGCCCTCGGTCTGCTGATCATGATGTACCCGGTACTGGCGAAGGTGCGCTACGACCGTCTCGACACGGTCACCGGCGACCGCACCCTGTTGATCTCGTCGCTGATCCTCAACTGGATCGTCGGTCCTGCACTGATGTTCGCGCTCGCGTGGCTGATGTTGCCGGATCTGCCCGAATACCGCACGGGTCTGATCATCGTCGGCCTCGCGCGCTGCATCGCAATGGTGATCATCTGGAACGACCTCGCGTGCGGCGACCGGGAAGCCGCAGCCGTGCTGGTCGCGATCAACTCGGTCTTCCAGGTGATCATGTTCGCCGCTCTCGGCTGGTTCTACCTGTCGGTGCTGCCCGGATGGCTCGGCCTCGAGCAGACCGGTCTCGACGTCTCCCCGTGGGAGATCGCGAAATCCGTGCTGATCTTCCTCGGGATCCCGCTCGTCGCCGGTTTCCTCACTCGTCGATTCGGTGAGAAGGCGAAGGGCCGCAGCTGGTACGAGCAGACCTTCCTGCCGCGCATCGGACCGTGGGCGCTGTACGGACTGCTGTTCACCATCGTGGTCCTGTTCGCGCTGCAGGGCGACCAGATCACCTCGCGGCCACTCGACGTCGTACGCATCGCGCTGCCCCTGCTGGCGTACTTCGCGATCATGTGGGGGAGCGGGTATCTGTTCGGCGCTGCAGTAGGACTCGGCTACGAACGCACCACCACACTCGCCTTCACCGCCGCGGGCAACAACTTCGAACTCGCCATCGCCGTCGCGATCGGCACGTTCGGGGTCGCGTCCGGACAGGCACTGGCGGGAGTCGTCGGCCCCCTCATCGAAGTGCCCGTCCTCGTCGCACTCGTGTACGTCGCTCTGGCGCTGCGCACACGCTTCGCCGCACGCGCGGGAGGTGCGTCGTGACCGCCGTTCCGTCCGATCCGTGACGAGATCCGGACGAAGGTCGAGGCTCTGATCGCCGAGCTGACATCGTCGGCATGATCGAGTTCGGCAACCACATCCGCTGGGTACCCACAGGTCTGTCACGCCGGGCGCCCGTGTAGGACGCTCGGTGTGGACGCACGTCGTCCCCGACCTGCTCCGGACACCGCGTTGCACGTCATCGCAGGTCCGGTAGCGTTCTGAGACGACTCGTAATCGCGTGTCGGTCGATCGGCTCGGTGCAGCCGAACTGTGGGAGGTTCCCGTGGCTGGTGGTCTCGTCGCCCTTCTGGACGACGTCGCGGTACTTGCGAAGGCAGCCGCGGCATCCATAGACGACATCGGCGCCGCAGCCGGCAGGGCGAGCGTCAAGGCAGCGGGCGTGGTCGTCGACGACACGGCCGTCACCCCCCGCTACGTGCACGGGTTCACCCCCGATCGCGAACTGCCGATCATCCGCAAGATCGCGATCGGGTCGATCCGCAACAAGCTTCTGATCATCCTGCCGGTCGCGATGATCCTGAGTCAGTTCCTCCCGCAGGCCCTGCCGTATCTGCTCATCGCCGGCGGTCTGTTCCTCTGCTACGAGGGCGCCGAGAAGGTCTACGAAGCGCTCACCGGCGGCCACCACGAAAAAGAGGCCACCGCAGCGGAGAAGGGCCCCGAGTTCGAGAAGGCCATGATCGGCGGCGCGATCCGCACCGACCTGATCCTGTCCGCCGAGATCATGGTGATCTCGCTGGCCTCGGTCGAGGACGAACCCTTCCTGACTCGCCTGCTCGTCCTCATCGTCGTCGCCGTCCTCATCACCGTCCTGGTGTACGGCGTGGTCGCCCTGATCGTGAAGATGGACGACGTCGGCCTGGCGCTCGCGAAACGGAAGTCCACTTTCGCTCAGCGCGTCGGTCGCGGTCTCGTGAAGGCGATGCCGAAGCTGATGACCGTTCTCACCGTGGTCGGGATCGCCGCCATGCTGTGGGTCGGTGGGCACATCCTGCTCGTCAATGTCGGCGAGGCCGGATTCCATTGGCCTGCCGATCGTCTGCACGACCTCGAGCACTGGTTCGGCGAGCTCGTGCACGGCGGATTCGGCGGCGTGCTGTCGTGGACCGCGGGGACCGTGACATCCGCTCTGGTGGGCCTGATCGTGGGTGCGATCGTCGTGCTGATCATGCACCTGATCCCGCGGCGGAAGAAGGCCGACGCCGCGCACTGACGCCGCCGGATCCCCCCGGACGGGTCACTCAGGGGCGTTTCTCCGGACCGCCTGCGCGAACGCCCGCATGAGACCCGGATCCTTGACGCCGCGTTCGGCCTCGATGCCGCTGGAGACGTCGACACCCCACGCCCCGGACGTGGAAAGTGCCCTCTCGACGTTGTCGGGGTTCAGCCCGCCCGCAAGGACCCACCGGCCGGACGGCAAGGCACTGCGGTCCTGCCAGTCCCATGTCTTCCCGGCACCGGCGACTGCGCCGTCGACGAGCAACAGGTCGGCGCCGAAGTCCTCCGACAGCGCCTCGGCTCCTCCGGTGTTGATCGCGCGGATCACCGTGAATCCCGCGTCGTGCAGCACGCGCACGTCGTCGGGCGACCGCAGGTCGTGCACCTGGACGTGATCGAGATTCGCGGCCCGGGCCGTCGCGATGATCTCGTCGAGGGACGCATTCACATAGACGCCGACGGCGAGTGTTCCCGCCGGCACACGGGTGCGGAGCGTCGCGGCCCGCTCGGGGGAGATGCGACGAGGGCTCTTCACGAGAACGAAACCGACCGCGTCGACGCCCAGTTCGACGGCGAGATCGACCGTCGCCTCGTCCTGCAGTCCGCACATCTTGATGAACGTCATCACTACCTTCCTCGCCGCTTCTCCACCTCGAGGATATGTGTGCGACCGTCAGCGGCAGCAGTTCGGATCCAGGACGACCCTGAGCGCCTCGAGGGACTCGGCGCGGGCACGGTGATAGACGTTCATCCCGCGTCGCTCGGATTCGACCATGCCCGCCTTGCGCAGTTGTCCGAGGTGATGACTCACCGTGGATTCAGCCAGATCCACACCGGCGGCGAGATCGCAGGTGCACACTTCGCCCGATCGACCGAGTCGGGCCTGTTCGCCGACGAGGAGATGGGCACGACCGGTTGCTACGCCGCCGGGCGGGGCGACGACTCGTATCAACCTCGCGCCATGTCCACGAACCGCGACAGGTGCAGCTGGTGGGCAACGGTGATGGTCGCGGTCGGGCCGTTACGGTGCTTCCCGACGATGAGGTCGGCCTCGCCACCACGCGGGTCGTCGCGCTCGAAGGCATCGGGGCGGTGCAGCAGGATGACCATGTCGGCGTCCTGCTCGAGGCTGTTGTGCACCGCGATGCCGTCGGCGACGAAATTGTGTGTGCCGGGCACCGTTCCGTCGTAGACGTCCTGCTCGCCGAGACTCGTGACGGAGACGATCTCGTCCCAGAACACGTTGTTGGTGGCGACCATGTCGATGTCGGCCGTGTCGAGGACATCGGCGACCCGGGCGAGCCGCGAGCGTGCACCCTCGGTGGTGCGCGGGGTGGCGGACGCGACCGGTCCGATCGGAGCGAGCTGTTCGACGGCGAGCAATTCGCCGAGCTCGGCTTCGATCTCGGGGGTGACGGTGTCGGGGCTGTGCTTGACGAGCTTCGGTCCGAGCTGCGCCAGGACCCACTGCGCCGCGGTTCCGTGCTTGCCCACGTCGTGGAGGAAGACCGCCTGGTTCTCCGCCCCGGTGACAGTGAGGTCCCAGCCCTCGACGGCATCGGTGATCCGCGCGAACACGCCGATGCGCAGGAGCAGGCGCGCGAGGTCGTCGGCCAGACGACGCTCCGCCGACCGGTAGCGGACGACGGCGCGGGCAGCGCCTGCGTCCCATGCGACCTCACCGCTGTCTTCCCAGATGTGGCAGACGAGCTCGGCGACCTGCTCCTTGGGGAGCGAGAACGCGCGGGTGGGGATCAGTCGGCCGGCCACGGCAGTGTCCGCGAGAACGGCCACCTCGTCGTCGGATGCGGGTATCACGTCGAGGGGTGCGGGCACCGCACGCGGCACTGCGACACGCTCACCGGCGACCAACTCGCCCAACGGCATCCAGCCGTCGATGGTGAGGAAGGGATGGTTCGCGGTGGCTTCGACACGACGCCCCGAGGCCAGCTCCAACCGGAAGACTTCCTTACGGCCGCTGGGGAAGACCTTCACCATCGGCCGGACGACCATCCGCATGCGTTCGTCGAGCGACCACACGAGGGGCTGTTCACCCGACTCGAGCAGCTCGCCGAGCGTGACTTCGGCGCCGGTGTCGGCGCGCATGATGCGCGTGGACGCCGGCAGGCAGCCCGACTCACGGAGGTCGGAGACCTGCGGCCGCTTGTCGGTGCGCTGCTCGGGACCACGGTTGAGCTGACACACCGCGACGACCGGAACCTCGAGTTCCTTCGCGAGAAGCTTGAGGCTACGCGAGAATTCGGAGACCTCCTGCTGACGCGACTCGACCTTCTTGCCGGACGACATGAGCTGCAGGTAGTCGATGACGATGAGACGGATGTCGTGTTTCTGCTTGAGCCGCCGCGCTTTTGCGCGGATCTCCATCATCGTGAGGTTCGGTGAGTCGTCGATGAACAACGGCGCTTCGCTGATCTCGCTCATGCGGCGGGCGAGACGCGTCCAGTCGTCGTCGGTCATGCGTCCGGATCGCATGTCGCCGAGCTTGATCTTCGCCTCCGCGGACAGCAGACGCATGACGATCTCGGTCTTGCCCATCTCGAGCGAGAAGATGACCGACGCCATGCCGTGCTTGATGGAGCACGACCGCATGAAGTCCATGCTCAGCGTGGAGTTGTGTGTGGGCACCATCGCGCGACCCGCGAGGTACATGTGGTCGCCGTCGACCTCGACGCACCGCACCGGGACCGAGGGAACCGGGCGGACGGCGACGATGCGGCGCTCGCGCGGCATGGTGGCGCGGCATTCCTTGTGCCGCACGGCCTTGCTGGGCAGGACGAAGACGTCGTCGTCGGTGGTGAAGGAGATCTCGGTGCCGTCGAGCACCGGCGCGTAACCGAGGCCCGACAGGAGTTCGGCGACGCCCTGCGCCAGACGCTCGGACGAGCCGACGAACCGGATGGTGCCGTCGTCGTCGATCTCTCCACCGGCGTCGAGCAGACCCGCGAGGAGTTCGCGACGCTGCGGTTCGGATGCCCGCTGGTATTCGGCGGGGATGTGGGCGCCGAGCGCGACGAGGGCGCTCGTGAAACCACCTTCGCCGTCGATACGCATGTGCAGTTCGGGATCGGACGACGGGCCGCCGAGCCACGCACCGAGCGTGAAGGGGGAGACGGGCAGCTCTGTTGCCGGGAACGACAGTGCCTCGGTGTTCGCGACGGTGTGCCCGGCGTCGGCGGTGGCGGCGAGTTCGCCCGTGGTGCGGATCGCGCCGTCGCCGGTGCGCCACTGGTGCTGCTCGTCGGCGACGATCACGGTGCCGTCGGAGAACACGACGTCGAAGCACGGCCGGCCGTGCATGACCTCGGTGGCGGCGAGGACGCGGACGGGGCGGCCGTCGGCGCCGAGGAGTTCGTCGCCCACACCGACCTCGCCCATCGTGGTCCAGCCGGTGGGGGTGGGCAGGGGAGTGTCGAGCGCGAGGGCCTTACCCACACCGGGACGCGCGGCGACGATGATCATCTGGCCGGCATGCAGCCCGTTGGTGAGCTCGTCGAGTTCGGCGAAGCCGGTGGGCACGCCGAGGGAGATACCGCCGCGGCTGGCGATGGAGTCGATCTCGTCCATCGTGGGCTGCAGGAGTTCTTCGAGCGGCACGAAGTCTTCGGTGGTGCGTCGTTCGGCGACCTCGAAGACCTCCGCCTGCGCGCGGTCGACGATCTCGGCGACGTCCTGGCCGTCGGCGCCGGCGTAGCCGTACTGGACGATGCGCGTGCCCGCCTCGACGAGACGACGCAGGACGGCCTTCTCGGCGACGATCTCGGCGTAGTAGCCGGCATTGGCCGCGGTGGGGACGGTCTGGGTGAGCGTGACGAGATAGGCGGCTCCGCCGAGACGCTTGAGTTCGCCGCGCCGGTCGAGCTCGGCCGACACGGTGACCGGGTCGGCGGGTTCGCCACGGCTGTAGAGATCGAGGATCGCGTCGTACACGGCCTGGTGGGCCGGACGGTAGAAGTCGCCGGGTCTCAGCACTTCGAGGACGTCGGCGATGGCGTCCTTGCTCAGCAGCATGCCACCGAGCACGGACTGCTCGGCCACGAGATCCTGAGGGGGCTGTCGACCGAAGTCTCCACTCGGTTCCTCGGGAGGTCCCGAATATTCGGGATTTCCACGATCGTCAACGACGGCCACTGCAGTGCCTGCCTTCCTCCACATGTCCCCGTCCGGCGCGCTGTGCTCCGGCGGATACCTGCACGCACTCCCGGTGTCGGTACCCGGGGTTTCGTGTCCGGTTCTACTCGCCCCTACCGACATCCTGTGTGTGGAGTCGTGCGCCCGACGTTAGGGATCCGGATGACCCTCCACAACTCGGGTTGTGCACACAGTTGGGGATGAATTGTGGAAAGAGGAGGACAGCCTTGTGTACCGGATGTGCACAACCTGGGGACAACACATCTCACATCTCTCATAACTGCAGTTAGGAGCAGAAAAATGTCTGTTCACACGTGTGGAGAAGAAGAATTTCGGCGTGTCGGAGGGCCGGGCGTGTTCACCCATTCGTTCCCCGAACGACATTCCGAGGAGTCACAACGGTGTGGTTTACCCCCCGGTTTATCCACAGGCTGTGCACAGACGACGAGGAGCCCCACGCCGACCAGGCGCGGGGCTCCTCGAGGGGCCGGAATCAGGCAGCCACGACGTTCAGCGTGAACTTCGCGGTGACATCCGGGTGCAGCTTCACGACGATCTGGTGCTTGCCGGTCGCCTTGATGTGGGCCTTGGGCAGCTCGATGATGCGCTTGTCGACAACCGGGCCACCGGCAGCCTTGAGAGCACCGGCGACATCGGCAGCGGTGACCGAGCCGAACAGCTTGCCCGAGTCGCTCGAGGTCTTGACGCTCAGCGAAACGTCCTCGAGGCCCTCGATGGCGGCCTTGAGCTCCTGAGCGTGCTCGAGGCCGCGCACGGCGCGAGCCTCCTGGGCACGGCGGATGCCCTCGACCTGCTTCTGGGCACCACGGGTGGCGACGATCGCCAGGCCGCGGGGCAGCAGGTAGTTGCGGCCGTAGCCGTCCTTGACCTCAACGGTGTCGCCAGGCGCACCGAGGTTGTCCACGTCAGCAGTAAGGATGAGCTTCATCGTGTCCCTCCCTTTCCTCAGCGAGTCGTCGAGACGTAAGGGAGCAGAGCCACCTCACGAGAGTTCTTGACAGCAACAGCGACGTCGCGCTGGTGCTGCACGCAGTTGCCGGTGACGCGGCGAGCGCGGATCTTGCCGCGATCGCTGACGTACTTGCGCAGCAGCGTCGTGTCCTTGTAATCGATCTGCACGTTCTTTTCCTTGCAGAAGGTGCAGACCTTCTTCTTCAAAACCTTCTCGCGCGCGGGCGACTTAGGCATGGTCGTTCTCCGTAATTTTGGATGTTCCGATCGAGGTCGGATCAGAACGGAGGCTCGTCGTCCCCGGAACCACCGAAGGAACCCGACTGCGGGGCGTCGCCCCACGGGTCGTCTCCGCCGACGTTCGTGTTCTGAGCGGGACGGCCACCGCCCGATCCACCGGAGGAACCACCGAAGCCTCCGCCACCGCCACCGCGACCGGCCTTGGTGACCTTGGCCGTGGCGTAACGGAGCGAGGGGCCGATCTCGTCGACCTCGAGCTCCACGACAGTGCGCTTCTCGCCTTCACGCGTCTCGTAGCTGCGCTGCTTGAGCCGGCCCTGCACGATCACACGCGAGCCGCGAGTCAAGCTCTCGGCCACGTTCTCCGCTGCCTCACGCCAGATGTTGCAGCGCAGGAACAGAGCCTCGCCGTCCTTCCATTCGTTGGACTGACGGTCGAACACGCGGGGCGTGGATGCAACGGTGAAGTTCGCAACCGCAGCACCCGCGGGGGTGAAACGCAGTTCGGGGTCGGCGGTCAGATTGCCGACCACGGTGATGACGGTGTCGCCTGCCATGTGGTTCCTCCTGCAGTGTGGGGAGTCCTGATGCGCCAGAGCCTACGGCCCGGCGCCGACAGGCTCACTTGCCGTGGCGCAGAACCTTGGTGCGGAGCACCGACTCGTTCAGGCCGAGCTGGCGATCCAGCTCTGCAACGGCAGCAGGCGTCGCGCTGATGTCGATCACCGCGTAGATGCCTTCGCTGTTCTTGGCGATCTCGTAGGCGAGACGGCGCTTACCCCACACGTCGACCTTGTCGACCTTGCCGCCTTCCTGGCGAATGACGTTGAGGAACGTCTCCAGCGAGGGAGCGACAGTGCGCTCGTCCAGGCTGGGGTCCAGGATGATCATCAATTCGTAATGACGCATAAGACCTCATCACCTCCTATGGACTGTGAACGGTCACGGACGTTCCGTGACAGGAGGGTCGTTGCGTCAGCAACCCATGAAGGGTACACGACGGCCCGGCGACCAGCGAAATCGCCGACCGTCGCGGGCAGGGGATTTGTCCTAGGGTGAGAACATGCGCACGAGCTCCGGGACCGTCTCGCTCGTCGCCGTCCTGACGTGCGCGGTGATGATGTGGTTCGGCTACCTGAACAAGGCCCGGTGCGCCGGCCCCACCTTCGACGCCGAGGGCCGCACGCTGCGGTTCGAGGACATCAAGGACGCCGACGTCTGCTATTCCGACATCCAGCAGTTGTGGATCGGCCGCGGCATCAACCTCCACGTCTTCCCCTTCGTCGACGGGGGCATCACCTCGTCGGGAGCGCTGACCGGGGGCACCGTCGAGTACCCCGTGCTCAGCGGGGTGCTCATGTGGATCGGGGCCATCGGTGCCCACACCGATGCGGAGTTCCTCCTGCAGTCGGCGTTGTTGCTCGCCCCCTTCGGGCTGGTCACCGCGTGGTTGCTCGCCCGGATGGCCGGATGGGCCGCGCTGTTGTGGTCGCTCACGCCGCCGCTCGTGCTCTACGCCTTCCTCAACTGGGACCTGCCGGTCGTGGCGGTCACCGTCACCGCCGTCGCGGTGCTGACGATCGAACGCTGGCCGCTGCGGACTCGCGGAGTGGTCGCGGCAGTGCTGCTGGGCGTGGGCTTCTGCCTCAAGCTCTATCCGGGCATCTTCGTTCTGCCGCTCATGGCCTATGCCCTCACCGGCGGAAGCTCACCCGATCGGAAGCGGGACGTCCCCGGCGCCCTCGCCGTCGCGGGCACGGCGGCAGCGACGGTCGCCGCGATCAACCTGCCCTTCGCGATCCTCGGCTACGAGGGCTGGCGGGCGTCGTTCGCCTTCCAGCAGAACCGGGAAGCGGACGGGACCAGCAACTCCATCTGGTACTGGGGTCTGCGGCCGCTGATGGGCGGCTACCAGGAATACGAGAACACCCCCCAGTACAACGAGCTGGTGGCCCAGTTGTCGCCGACGCTGATCGCGCTGTCGTTCGCGCTCGCCCTGTGGCTCGGATGGCGCCGATACCTCCGCGACGGCGTCTATCCGTGGCTCGGTACCGGGGCCGCGATGCTGTGCGGGTTCATGCTCTTCCACAAGGTGCACTCACCGCAGTACACGTTGTGGCTGCTGCCGATGTTGATTCTGCTGCGCGTGCCATGGGGTCTCGTCGCCGCCTATCTGCTCGCCGATCTCGCCATCGGCATCGGCATCTTCCGGTGGTTCGCCGCGACCGCCGGCGAAACGGACATGGCCCTGCCGCTCACGCTCGTCCACATCGGAGTGTGGGGACGCGCGGTCCTGCTGGTCGTGCTGTTCTTCGTCTTCCTGCGCGTCCCGCCCAGAACTCCGTGGCAGCAGACGGAACGGACGGGCTACGCTCGCCGTCCGACGACGACCGGGAGAGCGCAATGAACGACAACTGGATGGAACATCCCGTCCTCGAGGGCCCTCGTATCCGACTCGAGCCCCTCGCCGACGCGCACGTCGAAGGTCTACTGAAGGCCGCCGACGATCCCGACACGATCTTCGCCTGGGCACACCTTGTGATCCGCGACCTCGACGACGCGCGCACGTTCGTGCGCGAGGCCGTGGCCGATCCGTCCCGGCTGTCCTACGCAATCGTCGACAGGGCGACCGGCGAGGTGCTGGGGTCGACGTCCTACTACCTCCTCGAACCGGCCCACCGCACACTGGTGATCGGCTACACCTGGCTGTCGACCCGGGTGCAGCGGACCCACGTGAACAGCGAGTCGAAACTGCTTCTGCTGCAGCGCGCCTTCGACGACCTCGGGGCCGTGCGCGTGACCTGGCACGCCGACGAACGCAACACCCGTTCGCGCGACGCCCTGCGCCGGCTCGGCGCCACCGAGGAGGGCCTGCTCCGCAAGCACCGCAGGCGCCGCGACGGCAGCTGGCGGACCACCGCGCTGTTCTCCCTCACCGACGACGAGTGGCCCGGGGTACGCGCCCGGCTCGAGGAGCGCACGGTGCGATGAGGACGAGGCGCGCGCTCGCAGCCCCCATGGCGATCGCCGTGGGTGCGGTCGCGGTGTGCGCCGCGGTGGCGTGGGCCGACCCGACCACGCCGGGCGGGGTCATTCCGCCGTGCCCCACCTACTCACTGTTCGGAATCCTGTGTCCCGGCTGCGGTTCGTCGCGGATGTTGTATTCGCTCGTCCATCTCGACGTGCCGGCAGCATTGCACTACAACGCCCTCGGTCTCGTCGCGCTGGCCGTGCTCACCGTGTCCTTCGGTCTGTGGACGTGGAGCAGGGCGCGGGGCACACCGATGCCGCGGTGGACGCGATACCGGTGGCCCCCGCACCTCGTGCTGATCCTGACGGCGATGTGGTTCGTCGTGCGCAACATCCCGGTCGCGCCGTTCACCGCCCTACGGATCTGACCGTCAGAGGATCGGGCAGTTGACCAGGTAGTCCCAGTCCGTCCCGGGATCCCCGGTCACTCGGACGAGAATCGAGGATGCGCTACCTGCCGGCACATTCACCACTGCGACCCAACTCGTGGTAGGTGCCGGTGACACCTTCCCCTCCCGACTGCCGCGACTGGTTGCACTGCTGGGTCGTCGGCAGCGATGATCCGTTGCCCAGGATCGCACTGCCCAGATCGATCGCCTGTCCACCCAGATCCACCACGCTGCCGGGCAGTTCGGACACGCTGCCGGGCAGATCGTTGCTGTCGGCGCTGCCGGTGGGAGCGGCCGAAGCGGTAACGGGCGCACCGAATGCGACCGCCGCCACCGTGACCGCCGTCAGAACCGCGCGCAGACCCGACCTGCGAATACGAGACATGCTTCCTCCGATGATCGATGCGTTGAATCCCCCACCAGGACGTTCCCACACCGCGAGGCCTGTGCGTATCCTGCTATCGGATGAATCTGTCTCGGTCGGAACATCTTCCGGCCATTCCGATTCACGCCGTGTCGCCGCACGGCGGCCGGAAGGGAACACCCGGCAGGTGCCGTTCCCATTCGTCCTCGGTCACCGGAGTGCCGACGGTGGAACACAATGTCGCCGCGACGGGCTCGGGGTCGAGTTGCCACAGCCGTACGGAACGGTCGGGACCACCTCCGACGAGCACCGCTCCGTCGTGCGTGAAGGTGGCGTCGTAGACCCGGCTTCCGTAGGCGGTGAGCACCGCGTGGGTGGTGTGGGAGTCCGGTCGGGTGACGTCCCAGATCCACGCCGCCCCGTCGCCGACGCCGGCCGTGAGACGATCCCCGCCGGGGGAGAAGCGCAGCGAGTACACCGCGTCCGCCCGCCCGGTGATCCGCGCCAGTTCGCGTGGGACGGCAGGGTCCGCGACATCCCACAGGCGCACACTGCGGTCGGTGCTCGCCGCGGCCAGGATCGTTCCGTCGCCACCGAACGCGACCGTCTGCGCCTGACTCTCGAATCCGGACGACTCGGAGATCCGAGTCGGGTCGGTGGGATCGGAAAGATCCCACAGTTCGACGAGACCGCCGGCACTCGCTACAGCCACGATGTCGGCAGTGGGATGCCACGACAGCATGTACGGATAGTTGTCGGCTTCGAAGGTGCCGACGACACGCGGAGCAGCGAGATCGGAGGCGCCGACGATCGCGACTTTCGCGTTCCCCGTCGCCGTTACCGCCACGACGGGTCGGTCGGGAGCGAACTCGACCACTCCGACGACACCGTGACGACGCCCTCGGTTGTCCCGGCGAACTGCGGCGCTGCAGGGTCCGCCAGATCCACAGGTGCACGGACCCCCCGGATGTTCCTGCTGCAGCGAGTGATCCGGTCTTCGACAGTGCCGCGGCACCGCTGAACCGATCCTCGACGGATGGGCTCAGGGACGGCAGTTCCACCGCCGCACCGGTATCGGCGATGTCCCACAGCGGCAAACCATTCGACCGTCCTCCGCCGCCCGAGCTGGCTCCTTTCGTTAGTGCGTGAGTGAGGACCCCGAAATCCGGTCGAGCAGTCCTTGTAGGTCGGCGTCGACCTGCGGTGGGAAGATGTGTCGGGTGCCGTTGATCGCGATGGTCGCCGACCGCAGCGGACGCAGCAGTTTGACAACCTTGACGATCGCGAGACCGCTGCGTTCCTGCACCACCCGGGAGACCGCCAATGCCACGAACACCACCGTCAGGTGCGCCTCGATCGCATCGCGGGTGCGGTGGAAGATCGGCCGGGCCCGCAGATCCGTCTTCGACATCCGGAACGACTGTTCGACATGCCACAACTCGTGATACTTGCCGATGATCTCGCTCGGATCCATCAGGGAGACAGGAAGGTTGGTGACGTAGCCTTTCAGGCCGACGAGCATCCTGGCGCGTTCGAGCGAGGCAGTGTCCAGCCGCCGGCCCTTCGCGGTGACTGTCACAAACCGTGTGGACTTCGGCGCGGCGTCCCCGTCGACTACGGCCCGGGTGCGGGCTTCCTGGGCCGGCCGCCGACAACGGGCGTGGCCCGGATGTGCATGTTCATGTTCGCCTACGAACCCGATGGTCGGTGCTCGGGCTGAGAACTCCGCTCGGCCGATGCCGGGGTGGGTCGTGCCGGTGGGTCGAGGCAGTTGTCGCTGTGCCGGGATTCCTGGGTGCGTTCCTGAATCAGGGGGCGACGTCGATGACCACACGGACCGGGTCATCGAGCGCGTACACCGCGAAGGGCAGGGCCGCATCGGTGTGAGAATGGTTGAGAATTCCTGTCGTGCAGAGACGTCGAGATATCAAGGGCTCGCCGGCAGGGGTGGGAGCGGCCGCTCGGTGGGCAGCGGTTCGTTCGGGGTCCAGGCGTCGAAGGGCACCTCGAAGGTCACCGTGCCGGCTCGTTCGAAGGTGAAGGTCACCGGGTGGGTCAGGCCGGGTCGGATCGCTTCGGCGGGGAATCGGCCGCGCACTGTCAGAGGCCGATCCGGTGCCGCGGTCGGTCGGAGTTGTTCGATGGGTTCTCCGGCGGCCAGGGAACTGCCGGGCAGCAGTTCGCGTGCCTGATCGGAGGCCTCGAGTGTCAACTCTCCGGCGGGGGAGTCGATCGAGACGAGCCGGTCGGTCGTGGAGGACTGGTTGATGACGGTGAAGGCCAGGGTGACCTGGCCGTATCGGGGGACGGCGGGATCGGTGGGCTCGGCCTCGAAGTACACATTGCGCAGCAGCAGGTCGCCGAGTTCGGCGTTGGTGCCGTTGATGGCCGCCTGTTGAGTGTTGGTCTGGGTGATCTGCCCTGCCCCGCATGCGACGAGCAGGGGCGCTGTCAAGATGAGAACGATGAGCGACCAGGCGCGACGGTGGACGGTCGAGATGCGGTGGGTGGGTAGGCGACGGTATGGCGGAGGTTTCACAGGGTCTCCTTTTCGTTGTGATCGGTCGGGCGTAATTCGGGCGCTCGCCGATCACGGTGCTTTGCGGTAGGCGTGGCGCAGCTGCCAGATCCGGGCGCCGCCGATCACCGCGGCGATCAGCAGTCCCGCCAGAGCTGCGAACAGTAGCGCCACGCCCAGCGGCAGGGTGAAATCCCAGCCGAAGAAGGCAATGGCGGTGCGTTCGGTGTTCTGCAGGATGAACACCAGCAGCGCGACGGTGACCACCGCTCCTATGGTCAGTGCCACCAGCATCCGGCCGGTGCGGGTCGGTTCGACCGCTCCAGCTGCGGGTGCGGTGTGGTCTGCGGACCCGGTGGGGGTGGGGTCGGCGTCACCGGAACGCCTACCGGGGTGTGAGTTGTGGGTACGCATAATCGGTTTCTCCCTTCATCGGTCCGGAGCAGGCACCAGGGCGATCCCGTGGGTGGTCAGAATGTGCCGAGGGTGCCTTGCCACACGGCCACAAGGAGGTAGATGGCGACAGCGAGGGGATAGTAGGGATTCATCGATGTTCCTCAGCATGCTTTACATGGGCCGCACGGGGCGATGTGACATCACTGCTGCGGGGCAGTGTGAGGGGTCGAGATCTCGAGGGGTGCTCGGCATGGGCGCCACGCGCTGTCCGAGGCGAGTTCAGTGCGGTTCGGTGGAGGTGTTCGGTCGTGTGTCGCCGACCGGGATGTCGCGCTCGGGCCGGTCTGCTGAGGTCGGCGCGTACATGCGGTCCAGGTGCAGCTTGATCCATTCGGTGGTCACGGTCCGGGGGAGAAAGAAGTGCGAGTTCATGATCCTGCTCAGCTGGTGGGTTGCGGATACTCGCAGTCCACGGTCGGGTTGATTCCCATGTAGTTCAGGGGTCCGGCCACGATGGTTACGGCGATGGTGCCGACGCTGGCGCAGTTGGTCGAGGCGTCACCGTAGTATCCGCGTTGTCCTGCGGCGACGGCGCCGATGATCAACCAGATCAGTATCAGGAGGCTGAGCAGGCCGGATAGACGGCTTCTGGTTCGCATCGTGTGCTCCTGTCCACGAAAGCGGCGGCATCGCGCACGGTGCTCGGTCCGCCGTCCCAACCCGATGTGTGCTGTGTGCGGGACTGGGTGCTCGATCCGATCGGCGTTACCCGGCGGGTGCGCCCTCCGATACGCTGTTCGTTGCGGCGAAGCAACTGTTGCGATCTATAGTGCATCGTGAAATCGGCGGTGGATCTTGCGCTTTCGTTTCTACGGTCCACCCTAGTAACGCGGTGGAGGCGCGCCAAGGCAGGAGAGAGGATGTGGGTTGATGGTTATGCGATTGCAATCACTCGGTGCGGTCCGGGTCAATTCGTGCCCGGAATGATCCGTCCCTCTCACGACAGGGCTACCGGTCACGCTCCTCGAGGCCGCAGGCAGAAAGGGTGTGCGCGTAGCGGCGATCGCGGTGACCTCAGCCCAGGCAGCGGCCTGGTTCGCCTCGTCCCGTCCGCCGCCACGTTCGACGAGCCGGAAGGCGAGCGTCGCGGTGATCTCAACTCTGCGCCGGCCGCTCGGACTCAGAGCGTGCTGGGTGTGGGAGGGTGGCCGGGTAGCCGCACCACATGCAAGAAAGAGTTGTCGATCTTGCGGATCACGTCGGCGAACTGATCGAAGTCGAGGGGTTTGGTGATGCAGGCCGTGCCGGCAGATCCTCCCGGCGATCGACCAGATGATTCGGCACACCCAGCGGCTCAGCGTGCCCAGCCCGTGGGGATGCCACAACGTTGCATAGATGTCCCGCAACGCCCCTGCGATGAGTGCCGGGGGGTTCCCCCTGCGCCGAGCGCACTGAGTAACCACGTCATTGCCGTCTACCTCCGGTCCCTATCAGGGGTCGGTTGCACGCGATCGCCTCGTCCTGCTCCGGCCCGGATGTAGAGTTTGCGTCCCGCCGCGCCGGTGAGACCGAACGCGACCGTGCTTGCGGTCAGCACGAGCGTGCCGGCGCCGAGCACGGCGTCGTCGACGCCGAGG
>NZ_LZMJ01000004.1:0-166032 GCF_001665495.1 Rhodococcus sp. 852002-51564_SCH6189132-a | reverse complement strand
CCCCCCCCCCGCCACGCCAACCGCCCCCCCACCTCCGCCGGGTCCCCCCGCGCCCCCGCCCCCCCCGCCCCGCCCCCCCCCGCCCCCCCCCCCCCCCCCCCGGCGGGCCGGCCCGTCGTCGGTGCCCCTTATGCTTCCGCGGCAGGGGGTGGTGGTGTGCAGGTGGACGATCTGGCGGGGTGGGATCCGGATGCGCTCGAGCGCACGGCGACCGAGCTCGCGGCATGTGCCGATGCCGTCGACGCCGTGGCCGGCGACGTCGCGCGGTCGGCGTCCTTCGGCGACGCCTGGAGCGGTGCGGCGCATGACGGAGCGACGTCCGCATTCGCCTCGTACGGGCGGGATCTCGCGGCACAGGCCGAGTCGTATCGGCGCGTGTCCGCATGTGCGCGGTTCGTCGTGCCGCGACTGCGGGCACTGCACTCCGAACTGGGCGAGCTGCAGACCAGGGCCGCTGCGCGGGGTTTCCCGCTCGACGCCGACGAATTGCTCGCGGCGTCGCTGCGATCGCTGCTCGTCCGTGCCGATGGGCTCGACCGCGAGGCCGCCGCTCGCCTGAGTGTCGAATCCGAGCCGCCGGGAACGGTTCTCGGCGAACAGGGTCGACTACATACCGCGATCGCGCGGTCCGGATCGACGACGCTGCCGGTCCTGCCGGATCCGGCCACCGATCCCGTGCAGGTCGCGCAGTGGTGGAACGGTCTCGACGACACGGCACGCACCGCGCTGGTCGCCGAACATCCCGAACGGATCGGCGCCCTAAACGGATTACCCGCTGCGGTTCGCGATCTCGCCAATCGTGCCCTGCTCGACGACGAACGTCGCCGCCTCGAATCCGTCGCGACACAACTGCGGGCCGAACTCGACGCGATGTTCCTCGGTGGCACCGTGATCGACAGTCTCGGCGTCACCGGACTGTTCACCGACGCCGATGCCGGGCTCGAACAGACGGTGCGGAAGATCGAGGCCCTCGCCGCGATCGACGCGACCCTCGCCCACGGCGACCGGCAATTGCTCGCCCTCGACCTGTCCGGACGCGAAGCGATGGCGGCGGTGGCCGTCGGGGACGTCGACACCGCCGAGCACCTGGCCGTCTTCGTCCCCGGCGCCGGCTCGACCGTGCAGGGCAATCTGCAGGGCTACGACACGCAGGTCGCGGCGCTGCGCGACGCCGCTCGGCTCCACCTCACCGGCGGCGATCCCTCCGTCGCGGCGGTCACCTGGCTGAATTACCAGGCGCCCCAATGGGGATGGGGTCTCGCGTTCACCGAGCGCAGTCCGGTCTCCGACCTCGCCGCCCGGATCGCCGCGCCTCGCCTGGTCGACTTCCTCGACGGCATCGCGGCCTCGCGTCCCGACGACCCGCGTATCACCACGGTCGGGCATTCCTACGGGGCCGTCGTCTCTGGTCTGGCGCTGAGGGAGACCGGTGCGGTCGATGCCGCGGTGTTCGTCGGGGCTCCGGGGATCGGGACCGGCGACGTGACCGACCTGCGGATCCCGCCCGGCTCCGCCTATCTCGTCGAAGCCGAGCGCGACATCGTCGCCGACGCCGGAACCTTCGGTGGCGACCCGAGCTTCCTCGACGGCCTGACGCATCTTCCCGCCGGTCCGGGCACCACCACCGCCGGAGTCCCGCTCGCGGGCATCACCGGCCACAGCTCGTATCTCACCCCCGGAACGTCGAGTTCCCACCACATCGCCGGTGTCGTCGCGGGCACCGCAGAACGGAGTACGCCGTGACCTCTGTGTGGAGTTTTCGGCTCGGGGCGTGCGTCGTCGTTCCGGCAGCACTGCTCGCGGCGTGCACCACCACGGTGACCCCGGTCGCGATGCCCGAACCGGTCGCCACGACCAGCGCGGGCGCGGTCGAGTTCTACACCGCCGTGCAGCGCGACGTCCTCACCGCGCTGTCCGCCGAGTTCCCCAGCGTGCGCTTCGAACCGAAGTACGCGAGCACCACCGCGGGATGCACGCTGCCCGACGGCACCTCGGGCCTGACGGTGCACCTCCCGATCCACGGCTCGGGCAGGCCGGTGCCGGTCGACGAACTGGACCGTGCGGCCAGGGTCTTCGAGGACACCGCCGCGCGGGCGGGCTTCCACGGTCGCCATGTGCTGCCTCCGGATACCGGTCTCGCCGTCCGGATGTTCGCGGCCGACGGCTCGTACATCACCTTCGGCAGTTACGTCGCCGCGACCGTCGGACTCACCGTCGGTTGTTACCCGGAGTAGGCCCGGTAGTCGGCTAGGCTCGTCCGAGCGACGGCCGCTCGGACCGTCGTGATTCGTGCTGGCAGCCGTGGAGGGACGAACAGATGCGCCCGATGCTCGGCATCTCCGTCGACGACGGTGAAGTGTGCGCGGTCCTCGTCGATGCCGACGTTCCGAGTCTCGGTCCGTTCGACTCCCAGCGAGGCTTCGGCGCACCCGGGGACACACCGGCGGAGGCCGCTGCCGCTGCCGCCTCCGCCATGGCGGAACGTGCCGCGGCGGCGTCGCTGACCCTGTCCGCGGCCGCGGTGGTGACCGGTCCCGAGAACGACGAGGACGCCGAACCGGTCACCGAGGCGGTGCGAGCCGTGCTCGGTATCGACGTCGACACGGTCCTGCTCGACGACGCGCGACTGGCCTTCCTCGCCGCAGCACCCGAACTCGCGGAACTGCCGGTCCTGGCCCTGCACACCCGTACCTACGGCGTCGAATCCGCATCGATGGTCGACGTCCCCTCGCGCACGGTGCTGTCCACGGTGAGTCCCGACGGCGACGAGTTCGGTCCCTACACGCAGTCCCTGCCCGAGGCGATGGACGAAGCGGTCGCCCGCGCCGGCACCTCGCCCGACGCGGTGGTCTTCCTCGATCTGCGTCCCGGCGACGCCCGTCCGGCACGAGAACTCGCCACCGTCCTCGGTGTTCCCTTCGTGACTCCGCACGGGGTGCCCTGGCATCGCGCGACCGGTGCCGCGCTCGTCGCAGCCGCCCGCCGCTCCCCGACGGTCGTCGCCGCGCCCACGAACCGTCGTCGCGGCACCGTCCTGCCGGCCATGCTCGTCGCGCTCGTCGCCCTGCTGGGTGGGGGACTGGCCGTCGCGGTGAGCAGCGGCGTGCAGGCGGAACGCTCCGCGCCCGGACTGCAGACGGCCGTGGCGCCGCCGCCGTCGCCGGTGCCGTCGCCCGATCGCGCACCCGTCGCCGACCCGTGCTCCGAGGCGCGACCGGCATCGTGGCCGGCCCACGCGTCCGATCCGGTCGACCCGGTGCCGACGCCCGAGACGCCCACCGAGATTCCCTGCGGCAGCGCACCTCCCACCGCTCCGTGATCGGCCGGTGATCGGGCGCATTCCTCAGGTGCGCAGTGCCGAAAGGCGCATCTCTCAGGTGCGCAGTGCCGAAAGGTACATCTCTCAGGTGCGCAGTGTCCGACCGGCGCGCGTCAGCGATTCCGCATCGGATGCGACGACGACATCGGCGAACCGCTCGCGGTAGTCGCCGAGGTCGTCGCCGACCGAACCGACCACCGCGACCACCGGAACGTCGCTGCAGCGCGCGAGGATCGCCGAGACGATCTTGCCCGCCCGCGACTGGCCGTCGAGTCGTCCCTCGCCGACCACCACGAGATCGGCGGTGCGCACGGCGTCGTCGAATTCCACTGCGTCGAGCACGAAGTCGGCTCCCGACCGCAGTTCTGCACCGAACCGCGACCACATCCCACCGGAGAAACCCCCGGCCGCTCCAGAGCCGTCGACCTCCCGCGGGTCGCGGGGGAGGGTCAGCGCCCTCTCTTCGAGGCGGCGCGTGAGCAGCGCGACGGCTGCCGTATCGGCGCCCTTCTGCGGCCCGAAGATCCGTGCCGCATCGGTGTAGCGGGTCGTCACGTCGGACAGCACGGTGACGCGGGCGTCGTCGAGCCCACCCCGCTCGTCGATCGCGGCGATCGCACCTGCGCCCCCGTCGGTCGTCGCCGACCCACCGGCCGCGACGACGATGTGCCGTGCTCCGCGCCGGACGGCTTCGGCCATGACCATCCCGGTGCCGTAGGTGTCGGCGGTGACGGCGTCGCGCGGACCGTCGTGCGGAGTGGTGATGCCGCTCGCCGTCGCGAGTTCGACGACGGCCGTGCCGTCCGGCGACATCCCCAGCAGTCCGCGGCACGGTGCGCGCCACGGGTTCACGGCCTCGACCTCGATCCGGGCGAGACCGAGCGGCCCGGCGAGCGCGTCGAGAGTGCCCTCGCCGCCGTCCGCGACGGGCATCCGGATCGCGGTGTGCCCGGCGCTCTCCACACCGGAGGCGATCGCGTCGGCGACCTCGACGGCGGTGTAGGTGCCCTTGAAGCTGTCGGGGGCGATCAGGATGCGGGTCACCGGAGGACCCAGTCGAAGGCCTCGGCCTCGGAGCGGGCGCCCTGCCGGGCACGCGACCGGTTCGGTTCGTCCAGTTCGGCGACGATGTCCTCGCCGAGCCGGACCAGGAAGCCGAAGACCTCCGGGTCCAGCCACGACGGGCGGGTCGCGAACAGCAGGTCCTCGCTCGCGGTGTTGCCGCTCGCACCTGGTGCGAACGGGCACCCGCCCAGGCCGGCGAGTGCGCCGTCGACGACGGTCGCCCCGGCGTCGATCGCGGCGAGGCTGTTGGCGACACCGAGACCCCACGTGTCGTGACCGTGGTAGACGATCCGTCGGTCGGGGGATTCGGCGGCCAGGCGCGCGACCAGCGACGACACCTGGCCGGGCACGGCCTGGCCCAGGGTGTCGGCGACGACGATGTCGGCGGCCCCGTCGGTGCGCGGATCGCATGCGATCTCCACGACCCGGTCGGGATCGACCGGCCCGTCGAACGGGCACGTGAACGCCGTGGCCAGGCACAACTGGATACCGCCGCCGACGGCGTGGGCGCGTTCGATCGCCGCCGGCATCGCGGCGATGCTGTCCGCGGTGTCGCGGCCGATGTTGGCGCGGTTATGGGCGTCGGAGACCGAGAAGCAGTACTGGAACCGTCGGGCACCGGCCGCGATCGCCTTCTCGACGTGGCGCGGCGTGGCGACCCAGATCCAGCAGCGGTCGAGTTCCTCCTCGGTCAGCGCTGCGACGAGGTCGAGGGTGTTCGCCATCGGCGGCACGAGGTCGGCGCGGGCCAGGGACCCGATCTCGAGTTCGGGCACGCCCGCGGCGAGCAGCGCCCGGACGATCTCCACCTTGCGTTCGGTGGGGAGCAGTTTGCCGGTCAGCTGCAGTCCGTCGCGCAGCGTCACGTCGCGCAGGATCACGTCCGTGCATGCTCGGTCACTCGTCGGTTCCGCCACTGTTTCCGCCTCCCCGTCGTGTTCCTGCCGACCCCACCGTCTCGAACCGCACCAGTATGCCCCGGTCACCGTGCAGGCACGATCCGTCGACACACCGATGGACTTTCGCGAGGACTGTGACAGATGACACTATCCTCACCGTTCTGATCGTGAATTGCCGGAAGGTGCGGGGAAATGGCTTCGGTCCTGGGAAAAGTACTGCTCTGGATCGCTCTGCTGGGGGGACTGGCCGGGGCGGTGATCGCCGTGTGGGCGCTGCACGTGAACGGGCTGGTGGCCTCGCTCATCGTCGCGTCGGTGACGGGACTCGTCCTGCTGCGGCTGCGCCCGGAGGCGCGTGACGACTCCGACATTGCGCTCACCTGAGCGGTCGACCTCGCGCTCACCTGAGCGGTCGACCTCGCGATCACCTGAGCGGTCGACACCGCCCTCACCTGACGGGAAACGGGGCGTTCGGACTGTAGGGTGAGAACCGGCGTCCGGGTCGAGGGCGCCTCGCGTGGACGCGCTGCACGAGCGCGGCGTCGACGCCGGAGAGGGGGCCCGCGGCCTCCGCCGGGCGTGGAAGAGGAGCATCGGTCAGTGTCGCTGTGGTCTCGTGCCTTGTCGTCGGACGAACTCGACAGTCGTCGCTGGGTGGATCTGATGCCGTGGATCGACCGCTACGGATCGGCCCGCACCGCCGCCCTCGGGGCACTCGTGTCGTCGTCCCGCTGGTGGGAGAACGAGTCGCCCGCCGAGACCTGCGAGCACACCGAGATTCCCGAACTGTGCGCCGAACTCGCCCACATCTACGTCACCGACCACCCGGAGCTGCGCTTCGCGGACGGTCTGCTGCGTGAGGACGAAGTGCCCGTGGCCGCACTCGATCTCGGTCCGGCCGCCGCGACCCTCGTCGCGCGCCTCCCGCACGCACCCACCACCGCCGAATTGTTCAGTCGCAGTCCGGCCGATCTGCTCGGGATCCGCGGCGCCGACCGCGACGCGGTGGAGGAGATCGTCTGCGCCGCGCTCGTCGCGACGGTGCTCCGCGAACCGGCCACCCTCGAAGCCGATCCGCGTGCCGCGCGGGTGCCCGCCGCGGCGCTGCTCCTCGACGACCTGGCGGCGCTGGCGCGGTGGAGTCGCGTGTGCGGCCGCGACGATGCTCCTCTCCTGCTGGCCGTGATCGACGACGGGGCGCCGGAGGAGATCCAGGACGCCGCGGCCCGGTTGCGGGCACTCACCGCCCGCGACCTGCCGGTGGCGGCGCCGGCCGATCCGATCGCCGAACTCACCGACTACCTCGAGGGCTTGCCCGACGCGGAACGCACGGCCTTGCGGCGCCGCGTCCACGACGGCGTCGACGACCCGGCCGGGCCGTCCACCTTCCCATTCGGCACGGCGGTCGGCGACCTGCTCGCGGCGTTGCGCGTCGACGTGCGGCCGGTGGCGGCCTTCGACCGGATGGTGCGCACCCACCCGGTGCTGGGCCGGACCGTCCAGGGTTTCGACGTGCCCCTGTGGCGGGTGTTGCACCGTCTCGACGACCGTTTCGAGGTCGCGGACGGGTGGATCGCGGTACCGGATCTGCCCGACGCCGAGAAGCAGACCCGCGGACTGCTCTCGGAGTTCGAATCACCGAACGGTGTGGTCGAGCCCGCCGCCGTGAAGGCCGTGTGGTCGCTTCCCGACGACGAGTTCGAGGCGTGGACCCGGTACTGCGGCACGACGACCTTCGAAGGCCGTTTACTGTCCCCGCCGGACGGGCTCGCCGGACGTGCCGCTCAGGTCCTCGAGGTGCTCGGCGACCCCCTGACCGCCGACACGCTTGTCGCGCGCATGGGGGTCAATGCCGACGTCCACACCCTCGTCTCCGAACTCGCCGACGACGAGCGCTTCACATCCGACGGTGAACGTTGGGCGCTGGCCGAGTGGGACGTCGACGTGGTCACCGCCATCCGCAACCGCATCGCACGGCTGGTCGATGCCCGCGGCGGAAGCGCCGATCGCGACATGGTGGTCGCCGCGCTCGTCGACCGATTCGGCATCTCGGAGGATTCCGCTCGGACGTTCACGGCCGGAGGGGATTTCGAGGTCGTCGACGGCCGTGTCCGGCGTCGTCACCGCTCGCACGTCCCGATCGCCCTGCCCGAGCGCACACGCCGCCTCTACCGGCTGGGGGAGGCCTGGCGCCTGCGCATCCCCGCGACCCGCGACCACCTGCGGGGAGCCGAGTTCACGGTTCCGTCCGCCGTCGCCGCGATCGCCGGGTGCGCACCGGGTGGGCACGTGGTGCTCCCGTCCCGCCTGGGCGGCCAGACCCTGCGCTGGACGGGACCGGTGCCGCGTCTGTCCTCGATCCGCCGGTTTCTCGAGGACGTCGGGGTGGAGGAGGACAACGAGCTGCTGCTCGAGGTCCGAACCGACGGCCGGTTCGACGTCCTGCCGCTGCGCACCGTCGCCGACAACGCCGAACCGCTGCGCAAGGCGCTCTCGCTCATCGGCCACACCGAACCGGAGACCGTCCCCGAGGAGCGGATCGCGTCGGCGTTGGCGTCCGCTCTCGGCCTCGACGGGGAGTCGCGCCCGCGCCGGATCCTGTCGGCCTACCGGGCCCGCAGGGAGACCGAAGTGGTGGCCCTGCTCGAACAGGCGTGGGTCCGTGTCCCGAACTGAGCGGGAAGTGGGTCCGTGTCCCGAACTGAGCGGGAAGTGGGTGCGCGTCCCGAACTGAGCCGGAAGACGTGATGCATCCGGCCCCTCGACGTAGCACGATTGGGGTATGGCCGACACGTCGAAACCCACCGCCGCAGTCCCCACCGCCCCCGACGCGGTCCTCGAGGCGTTGCGGGGAGCAGTCGCGTCGGTGGAGGCCGCCGTCGTGCGTCTCGAAGGCGAC
This sequence comes from Rhodococcus sp. 852002-51564_SCH6189132-a, assembly GCF_001665495.1. Taxonomy (NCBI): domain Bacteria; kingdom Bacillati; phylum Actinomycetota; class Actinomycetes; order Mycobacteriales; family Nocardiaceae; genus Rhodococcus; species Rhodococcus sp. 852002-51564_SCH6189132-a. Next base: position 157,850 of record NZ_LZMJ01000004.1, on the reverse strand, counting down.
GATGCGGCGCCCGGAACCGTCGACCGCGTGCTCGACCTGGCCGGGGCGGAGCCGGCCGGCGACATCGTCGCGACCCACAATGTTCTGACCAGGGCGGCATCGATCGCCGACCACACCGGCGGTCTTCCCGACCGGGACTGGCAGTCGATCGCCGACCTCGGTGAGGTCCTCGCCCGGACGGTGACGCGTCTGCGCGGGCACGTCTCTTCGTCGCTCGACGATCTCGGACTCGACGCGGCGGTGGGTGAGCACGTCGAACTGCTGCAGAAGGTCGCGGTGGAGGAGGCTCTGGGGGAGACGCTGCAGTTGCTCGTGATCGTCGAGGACTGCCTGTTCCTGTGGCATCGCGTGCACCTGGCACGCACGCCCGACGACGAACTGCGCGACGCGCTGACCTCCGCCCGTCAGGTCCTGGCCGACCACTTCACGCAGGACGCCGAACTGCTGCGCCGCGCCCGTGCCGCGCTCGCCCGGTTCGCGGAGGGCACCCCGATCGAGGTCGTACGCCGCTTGTCGTCGGGACGGACGACGAAGGTGCTCGCGGGTCTGCGTCAGGACTTCGACGACTTCCGGTGGGCGTGCCGTGCCGACGAGGCGGGTTGGCTCGACGACGAGGACCCGGTGATCGCCGAGGCCCTGGACTCGATGAGCAGTCCGCTCAAGGCGGTCGGGGGAGTCCTCGGAGACGTGTTCGAACGCGGCCGTGCGCGGGTGACGGAGACGTGGAGTCGCTCCGAGGCTTCGGAATCTGCCGCTTCGGAATCTGCCGCTTCGGAATCTGCCGCTTCGGCATCTGCCGCTTCGGGATCTGCGGATTCCGGATCGACCGCCTCCGGCTCCGACGAATCCACAACCGCCGGATCCGACGACCGGCAGTAGACGCCACCGCACCACCTTGCGGAGAGCGCTCGGTCCTCATACCTAGATCTGCTAGGGTCACCGTTATCCATAGAACCTCTAGGTATGAGGACGACATGTTCATCGAGAAGGATTTGGTGGCCGCGTCCGCCACCCCGCTCGTGCTCGGCATCCTCGCCGAGGGCGAGTCGTACGGGTATGCGATCATCAAACGCGTCAACGAGCTGTCGCAGGGCCGGATGCAGTGGACCGACGGGATGCTCTATCCCCTCCTGCACCGTCTCGAGCGGGCGGGGCACGTGTCCGCCACCTGGCGTGTCGCCGACAACGGGCGGCGCCGCAAGCACTACGCCATCACCGACGCGGGCCGGGAAGTCCTCACCGAACGGGCGGCGCAGTGGACGGTCGTCGCCGAGGCCCTGCACCAGGTGTGGCAGTCGGCCCAGTTGCCTCCCGCCGTCGCGCCGGGGTGGTCGTGATGACACTCGACGCACATCTCGAGGACCGGATCGCCGGCTGGCGCAACTACGTCGCCGACCATCGGGTCATCTCGTCCTCGGACATCGACGAGATGGAAGATCATCTGCGGGAACAGATCTCGGACCTCGTGTCGGTCGGACTGACGGCCGACGAGGCATTCCTCGTCGCGGTCGGCCGGATGGGTGGTCTCGACGAGGTCTCCCGCGAGTTCGCCCAGGAACACTCCGACCGGCTGTGGAAGCAGCTCGTCCTCACCGGTGGCGGTCGCGGTGAGGAGTCCGGAACCCCGCGTCGCCGTAGGGAACTCGCGGTCGTCCTCGCCTGCGCGCTCGGTGCCGGTCTGGCCGTCCGGGCCGGATTCGAGTGGCTCTCCGATAACGCACTGGTGCGCAACGCCGCCGTGCTCATGCTGCCCTTCCTCACGCTGTATTTCGCGTGGAAGCGTCAGATGAGTCCGAAGAGCAGTGCGCTCCTTGCCGTTCCGTTCGTCCTCGTGGCGATCGTGCTCAACGTCTTCCCGTTCGAACCGGGCGGCGCCACCGAGATCATCGCGGCGATCCACGCCCCGGTGGTCCTGTGGTTCGTCGTCGGTGCGGCCTATGTCGCAGGGCAGTGGCGATCCCATCGCCGTCGCATGGACTTCGTGCGCTTCACCGGGGAGTTCGCCGTGTACCTGGCGCTGCTCGCGCTCGGCGGCGGCGTGCTCATGGGGCTGACCGCGGGTGCCTTCAGCGCCCTGGGGATCGATATCGAACCGTTCTTCGAACAGTGGATCGTCCCGTTCGGGCCGGCCGGAGCGATCATCGTCGCGGCCTGGCTCGTCGAGGCGAAGCAGCAGGTCGTGGAGAACATCGCTCCCGTTCTCACCCGGGTCTTCACGCCCGTCACGATCCTCATGCTGGTCGCGCTGTTCGTCGCGGTGATCGCGTCCCACAGCGTCGTCGACGTCGACCGGGGCCTGCTGATCCTCATGGACCTGATCCTCGTGCTCGTCCTCGGACTTCTGCTCTACTCGATCTCCGCCCGCGACCCGCACGCCGCACCGGACGTCTTCGATCTGCTGCAGGTGATGCTGATCGCCGCGGCGCTCGCCGTCGACCTGCTGATGCTCACCGCGATGGCCACCCGCATCGCCGAGTTCGGCTTCACCGCCAACAAGGTCACCGCCCTCGGTCTGAACCTCGTCCTCCTGGTGAACCTCGTGTGGGCGGCGTGGCTCGGCATCTCGTTCCTGCGGGGCCGCACCGGTTTCGCGGCGGTCGAGCGGTGGCAGATGCGCTACCTGCCCGTCTACTGCGGGTGGGCGGCACTGGCGGTCGTCGCGATCCCGCCGCTCTTCCGGTTCGTGTGAGCGCTCTCGACTCGGGACTACCATGCCCAGGACGGACGCGGTGCCCACGTACACGATGAGGCAACTCGCTCTCGTCTGCGATCACCGACCAGAAGGCCCTCGCGGTCAAGTTCCTCGTCCGGCAGCGCGCCCAAGGCGTCAAGCTCACACCGACCGGTCACGCGGTGCTCGAGCGGGCGAAGATGCTGCTGCACCACGCGAGCGAACTCGAGAGCGACGCGCGGTCGGAGGCGGGCGACATCGTCGGTCCGGTGGCGGTGGGGTGTTATCTCTCCCTCGCGCCGACATCGACTTCCGCGAGGACACCCAGAACCGTTTGCGGACACTCCTCGACGCGCCCGATCTCGTCGAGGCACTCGGCGCGACGGCCGGTGAGGCCTTCGTAGCCCGCCCCGACGGTCTGCTGCTGTGCCGTGTGCCGGTCGCCGACCTGGACAGTGTCGCCGCATCCCTGCGCTCCGGTGCCGCTCCGGCCGGCGCGGAGCTCCCGGCCCGGCCCGCCGAGCAGGTCACCGAGGACGACCAGCGTCGTGAGAACGTCTGGCTCGGCCTGTCGATCACCCTGGGCCGGGCCCCTGAGGACGACCGCGAGGGCTTCCTGGCGCGACCCGCGCTGGTGCTCGGCTCGCAGGTCGACCGCCGGCAGTTCGAGGAGGCCATCGCGGCCGCCGCGGACACGTCGCCGCTGCGCGTGGAGGAACTCGCCCCGCAGGCCTGAGCGATCACATCGCTCGTATGTCCGCCCCGATCACCCCTGCTACCGGGGGCGGACTGCTGCGCGGGGAGCTACCTCAGCGCGTCGAGTGCCTCGTCGATCGGGACGTCACCGTTGTTGAACTCGATGGTGCGTCCCACCGTCTCCGGTCGCTCGAGCACCGCTGCGGCGACGGCCGCGACGTCGGCGCGCGAGACCTGCCCCTTGTCGCTCGCCCCGTGCCCCTCGATCTCGATGCGGCCGGTGGGCGGGTCGAGGGTCAACGCGCTCGGACCGAGGATCGTCCAGTCGAGGTCGGTACCCCGCAGATGGGTGTCTGCGGCCGACTTGGCCTCGGCATAGGCATAGAAGCTGTTGTCCTCGGGGACGCCGTGGTCGGGGCGGGCCCCGAAGTACGACACCATCACGTACCGACGGACCCCGGCCTCCTGCGCGGCGGTCATCGAGGCGATCGCCGCGTCGCGGTCCACCGCATAGGTGCGTTCGGGATTCCCTCCGCCCGCGCCTGCAGACCAGACCACCGCGTCGTGGCCGCGCAGCAGCTCGGTGATCTCGGCGATGTCCATCTTCTCGACGTCGGCGACGACGGGCGTGCCACCGGCAGCGCGGACATCGTCGGCGTGATCGGGATTGCGGATGAACGCACTGGTCTCGTGACCGGCATCGGCCAGCAGCCGCTCGAGATGCAACGCGACCTTGCCGTGTCCTCCGAAGAGTGCGATTCGTGCCATGGAGACCTCCTGACGATGAAGTGGTTCCCTGCAGCATGCCCCGAACCGGTCACCGCGAACCGTGACGTCCGCCGCCGGATGCCCGATCAGGCGATGCGTTCGAGTGCGCGGTCGACGAGATACTCCGCGATCGCCATCGACGAGGTGGCCCCGGGCGACGGGGCGTTGCGCAGGTGCACGACCCGTCCGTGCCCGGTGACGACGAAGTCGTCCTCGAGACCTCCGTCGGAGTTCATCGCCTGAGCGCGGATGCCACGCGGACCCGGCCGCACGTCGTCGACGGTCAGCCCGGGCATGTACGCGGCCGCATCGGCGACGAACCGCCGAGTGCTGCTCGCCGTGCGTAGTTCCCGACCCGCTGCGGGCAGGTTGTTCGCGGCGAACCGCCAGAAACCGGGCCAGGCGACGGCATCACGCAGATCCCGCCACGATCCGCGCCCGCCGCGATAGGCCTCGCGGCCGGGGGAGAGGAAGGCGTTGGGTCCCACCATCACCTCACCGTCTATCCGCCGGGTGAGATGCACACCGAGGAACGGATAGCGGGGATCGGGCACCGGATAGATCAACCCGCGCACCTTCGCCGCCGCGTCGGGTTCGAGCAGCAGATAGTCGCCGAGGAACGGGACGATCCGCGGGTCGCGGGTGTCACCCGAGGTGTGGGCGAGGCGGTCGGACTGCAGTCCCGCGCACGTGATCACCAGGTCGAAGGCCAGTTGATCGCCCGGGATGTCGACGACGACCTGCTCGCCCGCCGCACGGATCGCCGTCACGGCGGTACCGGTCCGCACCGTGCCGCCCGCGGCGACGACGTCGTCCGCGAGCGCGCGGGTGACGGCGACGAAATCGATGATCGCCGTGTGCGGGGAATGAAGGGCTGCGATCCCGACGGCGTGCGGCTCGATCGCGGTGATCTCGTCGGCGCCGATGCGCCTGATGCCGGGGACCCCGTTCGCCGTGGCCCGCGAGAAGATCGCGTCGAGCCGGCCGAGGTCCGATTCGTCGAGGGCGACGACGACCTTGCCGCACTCGTCGTAGGGCAGGCCCTTGTCCGTGGTGAACGTCTGCAACAACTCCACCCCACGCCTGCACAACCGGGCCTTGAGGCTGCCGGGTGTGTAGTAGAGGCCGGCGTGGACGACACCGCTGTTGTGCCCCGTCTGATGCGCGGCGAGCCGGTCCTCCTTCTCGAACAGCGTGACGTCGGCGTCCGTGAGGGCGAGTCGCCGGGCGGTCGCGGCACCGATGATGCCCCCACCGACCACCGCGACGCGAAGGTTGCGAATACTCAAGGGCCGCTCCCTGTTCTCCGCGGATCGTGACGTCTGTCTGCAGTCCGGCGAGTATATGCCGCGACGCTGTGACGACGGGTTCTTCTGTCGGATCGCTCGGCGAAATCCCCCGAATGAGGGATGGCCGGGGTGACGAACACCGATCGAGACTGGACCCACGGAATGGAGAGGTTCACCGAGAACCCTCGGCGATCGGATATCACCATGAAGAAACATCGATCATCTCGTTCCATCGCAGTGCTCCTCGCCGCGTGCGTCGCCGTGGCGGTCGGCGGCGTGGCGTCGGCGGTGCCCACACATGCCCACCTGCACTTCGGTCAGGCCGTGAGCGTCGGTGACGGAACCGCGCGTGCGTACGCCACCGTCGATGCGAACGGGGCCCCGACCGCCGTCGGTATCCGCTTCTCGCCGGCGGCCCTCGACGGACTGCCCGATGCCGACGAGATGTACATGCTGCACCTGCCCGTTCAGGCATCCGACACGGTGTTCGACCACGTCATGCTGAACTGGAACCCGCGCGGACACGATCCGACCGTGCTGTTCGGGAAGCCCCATTTCGACATGCACTTCTATATGACCGACATGGCGGCGATCGAAGCAATCGACCCGACCGCACCGGATTACGCCGCTCGCGCGGAACGACTCCCGGACCCGAAGTACATGCCCGGCGACTACGTGACCCCGCCGGGGATGCTCGCATCGCAACTCGCGGTGCCGTTCATGGGTGTGCACTGGCTCGACATCACGGAAAAAATGGTTCCGGGCGTCTACGACTTCACCGAGACGTTCGTCAACGGTTCGTGGGACGGCGACTACACCTTCATGGAGCCCATGATCACGCGGGAGTGGCTGCTGACCCGTCCCACCATCCGCGAACAGATCAAGTTGCCGGCCGCCTATCAGCACTCGGCCTGGTATCCCACCGTCTACAGCGTCGGATTCGACGAGCAGGCGCAGGAATACGACATCGCCCTCGGAGGGATGGTCCCGCGCCAGGAATCCTGACGCGCACCTCCATGAGAACCATTGCGGTACAGCAGGAACAGTCACTGCATCTCGGGTGAGGGCGGCAAGGAGGGATCCGTCTCGCGCGCCACCGTCAAGTTTGCCGGACGGCGGATCGAACTCACCGAGGAACTGGCCCGCGTCGAGCCCGGTAGAGCCCAGCACCGCCGCAGCGTGAAGAGTCCGATCCGGTACGAGACCGTCTATCGCTTCGAGTCGGTGGAGACGGGAACCCGCGTCACCTTCCACCAGGACACCGAGGACGTCGGGAACTTCTTCGGCAGGTTCACCCAGCCGGTCGTGGAGAAACTGTACGCGCGCGATGTGCGGAACAACCTCGAACATGCGAAACAGCTTCTGGAGGAGGGAGATGCGATCGAAGGGTGATGCGGAGGATCGACCGGCACCCACCGGGGGTGCCGGTCCTTCGTGTGTCCGTCAGTGGTCGACGAGCGTCAACACCCGGTCGGCCGCAGCCGATGCACCGTCGACGGTTCGGAGACGGGCGCCGAGTTCTGCTGCCGCCGTGCGATAACCGTCGTCGGTCAGCAGACTCTCCACGGCCGCGCGTATCTGCTCGGGCGAAGCGGTCTTCCGCAGACGGATGTCCGCACCCGCCTTCGCGACCTCGCGACCGATGATCGCCTGATCCGTGACCGCCGACATGGGCATGATCAGTATCGGAAGTCCGTGTGCGAGAGCCCGGAAGGCCGTCGCGTGCCCGCCGTGCCCGACCACCGCCGAGCAGGTCGGCATCAGCTCGTGGTGCGGGATGTACCGGTGGACGGTCGCATTGGGTGGTACGCGCAACCCGGTAGGGTCGATCGCCGGCCCGGTCGTGACGACGAACTCCGCGTCCATCTCCGCCGCGGCGTCGAAGATGTTCTGGTAAGTGCGGCGCTGACCCGGGAAGCCGGCAGTGCTCAGACTGACCAGCACGCGCGGCGGTGTTCGACCGAACGCCGCGGCCTTCGCGTCGTGAATCGCACCGGTCCAGGTCAGCGAGCCGTCCGTGCGCCGTCGCGCGGCCGGGTCGAGCACTCGGTCCGAGCACACGAGTCGCATGTCGGCCTGTTCCCACAGTCGCTTCGGACCCAGGCCGCGTAGTCGCGAACCGATCCCGAACGGTCCGTGCCGGAAGGCGCCGTCGAATGCGGCGAAGAAGGAATGGAACAGCACCACGTACGGCACCCCGGTGCGCGCCGCAGCGTCCTGGGCGTTGAACAGCATGCAATCGACGATCACCAGATCGGTCGGCTCCCCGGCGATCTCGTCCCCCACATCCCGTGCGACGGCGGAGTCGGTCATCATGGCGTAGGCCATGGTCAGCACTTTCGGGGTGCTCAGTTCTACGTGCGGGGTCCAGGTCGGCGAGTGCCGGTAGCCGCAGAAGACGAGGCAGGCATCCTCCGCGACCTTCCGTTGCGATTCGTGACCGAGAACCCGAACGTGATGTCCGCGGCGGTGCAACTCGCATCCGAACGCTGCTTCGAGCGGGTAGTTCCCGCCGCCTTCCAGGGTGACGACCAGGATGCGTGCCACGGCTCACCTCTTCCGATGTGCACCGACCGGGACGCTCGTCGGCGCCGGTTTCTCGACGAACCACCCGTCCGGCCCGATCTCCGTACCGACCCGGGGGAGGCAGTGCGTGAAGAACAGTCGTGCGACGAGTTCCTGCCGACTGTTCACGCCCGTCTTCGCATAGATGCTCTTCAGGTGGTCCTGCACGGTGTACGGGCTGACGAACAGTCCACGCGCGATCTCGGTGCGTGTCTCTCCCGCAAGAACGCGGGCGAGGACATCGGTCTCCCGTTTGGTGAGACCGTGAAGGGCGGCGGTCAGAGCCACGAGCTGACCGGGCTGCGCGGGTTCGATCGCGACGACGATCCGGGCCGATTCTCCTCGGCCGTCCAGCGACCCGGCCCGCAGGACGAGCCACTGACCGTCCTCCGTACGGACACGGACGACGCACGCGGCGGCCCCTTCGTAGCGGAAACGGACGGCGACCACTACGGCCGGGAGCATGAAGGCGCCTTCGGCACCGAGTCGCTCGAGATACTCCACCGCCTGCGGAGTAGCCGATTCGATCTCGTTGTCCGCGCCCACCACCACGACCGCGGGACCGGAACCGCCGGGTGATGCGTCCGCCGCGAGTCGAGGGGATTCGCGGAGCAACGACAACCGCAGTCCGTCGCCGATCTCGCCCACGCATCCTGCGAGTGCTGCCACATCGTCGGCGTCGAAGCGTCGGCCGGGGGCGCGCATGAGAGGCCGCCGCCCCAGACGCGCCCGTCACGGCCCCGGAAGACGAGGCGCACCTCGTCGTCCATTCCCTGCGGTTCGAGGATCTCGCTGTAGGGCAAGGAATCGCGGATGTCGCAGTCGATCGCCTCGCGGATCGTCTGGACACCGGTGCGCGTCCGGGCGAGCTTGCAGTAGGTGTTCGCGAAGCGCGACGTGCCGTACTCGATGTGTGCCACCGTCTTCGCGGCACGACCGGGCGGGGCGTCGGCGCCGAGCATGGTCACGGACGTGAACAACATGCTCGCCGGATCGACGAGAGCGATGCATCCGATGTCGTAGTGGATACGCCGCCGGATCGTGTCGAGGACGGCGTGCCGGAACTCGACCGGGTCGGCGGTTCCGAGTGCGATGTCCCGAACCTCGCTGCGGAGCGCCGACGCCTGCCGTGACGCGGTCATATTTTCAGTATGTGCTGGTCACGGTCGCTCCTTTACCTTTCGGTTGCGGGACGAACGACGTATATACGGCGAATGCCGCCCCCGATCGGTGATCGGGGACGGCATTGTCCGGAACGGGACGAATTGCTCTGCGGCGCTGTGTGAGTGCTCAGCGGTTGCGGTCGGAGCTGTAGCCCCGGAGCCAGTCGGTGTACTTGTAGCTCGAGGTGTCGCGGGTGCGGAACAGCTCGTTGCGGGCCTCGCGACCGGCACCGTCGAGGTGCCACAGGTCGCCCCACATGCGTCCGGTGGTGAGGATGCGGTCGGTCGCGGAGCCGTCGGCGTCACCGGCGGAGAACTCACGTCGCCGCGCTGGCTCTGAGGTTTCCGCACGTACGAACGACGAAGGCTCTTCCATCCCGGAGAGGATGGAAGAGCCTCCGCTCTTTTACGGGACGGACCGATCAGCGCGGATCGCGCTCGCAGCCGATCCCGTCGTTGTCGCGGTCGAGGCGCGGTGCGTATCCGGGGTCGTTGCGGTGGACCGGAGCAGCGCCCGCGTTCCAGGCCTCGGTGCAGTTCTTGAACCCGCCGCTCGGTGCGGACGGAGCCGGACGGGGAGCCGGGGGAGCCGGTGCCACCTGCGGAGCCGGGCCGGCCTGAGGTGCCGGCGGGGACGGGGGAGCCGGAGGTGCCGGCGGCGGAGCGAACGGATTGGACGATCCGCTCGGAACGAGATCGGCGATGCCCTTCGGGAGCAGGTCCACGAGAGGGAAGGCGGTGGCGGTCGAGGGTGCGGCGACCGTCAGGGCCACACACCCCAGCGTCGCAGCGACGATGCGGCGGAACTTCATGCGCGAGGCCTTTCTGTACTTCGTCCGGATCCGATTTGCCGGATCCGATCGAAATGTCGGCCCGGACAGCGCGGGTGTTACGTCGGCCGGTCGCAGACGACGATCGGCCCGCTCGCGACCGGATGTCGCGAACGGGCCGATGTACTCCGGGCCTGCCGGGGGACGGCCCGGATGCCTGTCGTACGCCGGGATCAGCCGGCGTCGGTCCATCTGCCGGCTCAGCCGGCGTCGGCCTCCTCGAACGCCACGACCACCTTCGGGTCGATCCGCATGACGGTGTACCCCGCCACCGCTCCGGCGCCGAAGCCGGGAGCGAAGATGCGCACCGGTTCGGTGATGACCCCCTCGCGGACGGCGTCGTGGATCGCGAGTGGGATGCTCGCCGACGACGTGTTGCCGACCTTCTCGATGTTGAAGTACAACCGGTCGGCCGAGAGTCCGGCGTTCGCGGCGAGCTCGATGACCATCGTCTTGTTCGCCTGATGGGGAACGATGAGATCGATGTCGTCGAGCAGTGAACGCTCGGCATCGTCGGGAGACGGGAGGGCCTTGATCTCGTCGAGCATCTGCGCCAGATAACGACCGGCGAGCGTCTTCACCTCGGGTCCGTAGACCGTGATGAAGTTGTCGAAGTCCGGGTTCGGCCAGATGATCGAGTTGACCTCGCTCGTCGGGCCGCTCGCGTAGCTGTTGAAGAACTCGAGATCGGGTGCCTCGCCCTCGGCGGCCGGAGAGATGACCATCGCCGCGGCGCCGTCACCGAAGATCATCCGGGACGGCCGGACGGTGCCGATCTTGTCCGAGAACTTCTCGACGCACACCACGAGGACGGGGCGCTTGACCTGCTGCAGGATGCGGGTCGCCTCGGCCAGGCCGTAGGGCATTCCCGCGCACGCCGCGATCAGGTCGAACGAGGCATGGGTCTGCCCGATGCCCAGTTCGCCCGAGATCCACGTGGCCAGCGACGGGATCAGCCGACCGCTCGTGCACGTGCAGGTGATGACCGCGCCGATGTCCTGCGGGCCGACTCCGGCGTGGGTGATCGCCTGCTTCGCCGCCGTCAGGGCCAGGTCCTCGAAGGTTCCCGAGGTGTACCGGCGCTGCTCGATCCCGGTCTTGGCCGTGATCTCGTCGGCCGACATGGGCGACCAGTTGTAGGCGGTGTTACGGATCAGGTCCTCGTTGGTGCACACCTGGTCGCCGTGCGCGACCGCGATCGCATCGATGCGGGGTGCGATCGCGAACTCCGAGCGCACGTCGACGGCCGGGTAGGGCGCAGACGGTGCCACCGGTTCGTGCCGCGTGTACGAGGTGGCCTTACGGGTCCTGCCCGACATGACCCGGTTGATGAACCGCTGGACCTCGCGATTGCGCGGATGGGAGGCCACGACGTAGTCGTCGTCCTTGAGGTCCGCGACCCGGACGAGTTCGGTTTCGCTTCCGTCCCAGGGCTGCTGGTTGTGCAGAACCATCGACCAGCGGCTCAGTGCCTCGAGTTCGGCGACGTCCTCGTGACAGTCGAGGATCTCGTCGTATCCGAAGACGGGGTGGTTCGGATCGTAGTGGCGAACACGCAGGGTGATGTTCTCCGGATCGGAGATCAGCTGTGGCACGGTCGGTTTGACCGTGGGCAGGTCGCCGGCGAAGTGACGACGCGAACCGAAGACCGCGAAGAGTCGATCGAAGATGTGGTCCTCGGCGGCACTGTCCCATGCGCGGGGGAGAGCGCGGTAGGCGTCCTCGACCGCCCCCAGCCGCTCTTCGGCCTCGGGCCAGGGAGTCAGACGAGGCATGTAGACGTCGTCGCGGTTGCGGGGAACGTCGCCCCAGCGAATGACGCGCCGCTCGAACATCATCAGCGGGAATCGGTCGGCCCAGAAGACGTTCAGGGCCATGTCCCGCATGATCTCGAACTTCGAGGCGTACTTGCCCAGTTCGTGCCGGGAGAGGATCTCCGAGACCGTGGGTGCCTTGGTGTCGAAGTCGCGTCGGATGACGGCGTCGAGGTGGTCGACGCTGCTCAGCGTGGAGAAGTCGAGTTCGGGAACGAAATTGGAGGGGAAGACAATTCGGCCGTGCCGATTGAGCTCGAATGGCTGCATGTGCGAGGGGACCGTTCGATTCGAAGTAGTGGGTGGGGAGACCGGATCACATGTCCAGGCCGCCGTTGACGCCCCATACCTGACCGGTGATGTACGAGGAGGCGTCCGCGGCGAGGAAGTGCACGACCCGGGCGATCTCCTGCGGGTCGGCCAGTCGTTTCACGGGGATGGTGTCGGTGATGCGTGCGAGAACCTTCTCGGGGATGGCCTCGACCATCTCGGTGGCGACGAAGCCCGGGGTGACGGTGTTGACGGTGACGCCGATGCCGTTCGGGTCCAGCTTGTCGTTCTTGGCCAGGTAGAAGGCTGCTTCCTTGGCGAGGGTCTTGGTGAGACCGAACAGGCCGGCCTTCGATGCCGCGTAGTTGGCCTGGCCGATGTTGCCGGTCTCGCCGATGACGGAGGAGACGTTGACGATGCGTCCGGTGCCACGCTCGAGCATGTGGCGCAGTGCGGCCTGCGCCAGGTAGAACGCACCCGAGAGGTTCACGCCGATGACGGTGTCCCAGTCCTCGTCCTGCATCTTCAGCACCGTGCGGTCGATGGTGATGCCGGCGTTGTTGATCAGGATGTCGAGACGGCCGTGCGTTTCGATGACCTCGTCGATGGTGCGTCGGCAGTCGTCGGCGTTCGCGACGTCACCGCGGTGCACGGAGTAACGGACGTCCTTGCGGCCCGTCTCGTTCAGGTCTGCGAGGAACTGATCCGCCTGGGCGGTGTTGCGTCCGTAGCCTGCGGCGACGGTGGCGCCCTGGCTCGCCAGGCTGCGGCTGATCGCCGCACCGATGCCGCGTGTGCCGCCGGTGACGAAGGCGACGCGTCCGCGGAGCTTGTTTCCGCCGGCAGCGATCTGCGAGCTGGGTTCGATGGTGCTGGTCATGCTGATCTCCTCGCTGTGCGAGGGGGCGACGGGCGCGGCTGTTCGCCGACGTCGCACAAACGCCCCCTGCGCGTTGATTTCTCTGTGGAGGAGCACGTTTCGAATCCCCCTGACTCGAACGCGTGTCCCCTGAAACGAGCCTTCATCGGCTCATAACTCCCTGCGGCACCAATCATGCACCACCTCGATGATGTTGTCACCAGAAACAATTCGAGTCTCGAATTTCGTCAATTTGTCCGAATAGTTCGAGAAGTATTGGAGCACAATCATATTCGACGAAGATTCGGGGTTACCCCACGGTACGAACATGCTGAATGTTCGTATCCATCCGGACGTACAGCCTGCACGAATCGGACTGCTCCAGAATGGCACAACGTGCTACCGGGGAGTCAGGTACAACCGTGTGCACATGGCGTGGACGCGAACGTGTTTCGCGCATGGTCCCGAAAGTAATTGCAGATGAAGGGATTCGGGGTCGATTTCCTACCGTGGGCGGTCGCTTGACGCCTGTCGGGGAGAGGCGCACTCCGTGCCGCCGAAGCTCGACCAAGACGAGCTCGTTGGTATTCCCCGTTCGAAAACGCGCCACACCTGACGTCGGTGTGATTCTCGACACTACGGAGGGTCGTTGTGGCGAAGCACAGGTCTTTCCGGCGATGAGAGGATGGCCCCGTGAGCAACACTCGTCTTGTCGAAACACCGGTGGCCGAACTCGAGGTACGTCTCGACGGGGAAGGGCCGGCAGTCGTCCTGCTGCCCTCCCTCGGGCGCGACTCCTACGAATTCGATCCGATCGCGAGCGACCTCGCCGCAGCGGGATTCACCGCTCTGCGACCGCAACCCCGGGGTATCGGCAGCAGCCGCGGACCCATGACCGGTCTCGACCTGCACGATCTCGCGGGCGACGTCGCCGCCGTCATCGAGCATTTCGACGCCGCACCCGCTGTTGTGGCCGGTCATGCGTTCGGGCACTACGTGGCCCGGGTACTCGCCGCCGACCGGCCCGAACTCGTCCGGGGGGTCGCCGTGCTCGCCGCCGGGGCGCGCCGGTTTCCGGCTTCGCTGACCGAGCGTGTCGCCAAGTGCTCCGACCTCTCGCTTCCCGACCACGAACGACTCGTGCACCTGCGCGACGTCTTCTTCGCCGCAGGACACGATCCGGCGGTGTGGCTCGACGGGTGGTGGCCCGACGCGATCGTGTCGCAGCGGGCAGCGATGGCCGCGACCGACAAGGAATCGTGGTGGACGGTGGCGCCGTCACCTCTGCTCGACGTACAAGCAGGAGAGGACGTTTTCCGGCCCGCGGAGACCCGAGGTGAGCTCGTCGACGAGTTCGGGAGCGAACTCGTCTCCACGGCCGTCGTGCCGGCTTGCGGGCACGCCCTCGTCCCGGAGGCTCCTCACGAGGTAGCCAGGATCCTGGTCGAGTGGATCCGTACGCGTCTCGGATGAAGGTTTCGTCATCTTCGGCTCATCGACCCCTCATCGTCGTGCGCCAAAGTTACCGGTGACCAGGACGAACACCGAGTCGAGGAGAACGATCATGGCGATGAGCCGCACCGCATGGGCCGTGACCGCTGTAGCGGTCGCGATGACGGCCGGCACCGTCGGTTTCGTGTCGGCGAACCGAGGTGAGCCCGCTCCCTCCGAACCGTCGTCGTTCACCGTCGCCCGCGTGGTGGACGAGACGACGACCGGCGGCCCGGATGGAACTGTTCGGGCGGGCGTCGACCCGGCCCGGGATGCGGGGCCGGGTGACCTGCCCACCGACATCCCCTACATCGACGTCACGAGCTGCGACGCGTGGTTCGAGGACTGGGACGACACGGTGCCGGACCACGTCGAGGACTTCTACGACGCGTGGGACGACCGCTGTGACGATGTACACGACGACCGGGACGACGACCGGGACGACGATCACGACGACTGACCCGCACGACGGCCCCACGACGACGAGACCCCACCGGAAGTGTTCCGGTGGGGTCTCGCTCTCGTTGCGTGGGTTACGCGAGCGTGCGTGCCATGCCGCGCTCGACGGCCGCGATGATCTGCGGCCGCAGCTCGACCGCCGGCACGATCGCGTCGACCGAGCCGACCTGCTGTGCGCGCTGGATGTTGTGGATCGCCTCGAACTCGGCTGCCACCTCACCGAGCTTCTCCGACCGCACCGCGGTGCGCAGAGCGGTGAGCTCGACGCCCAGTCGTGCCTTGTCGCCGTCCTCGGCGGCCCGCAGCTGCGCCTCGAGTTCCACGACCCGCGGATCGCTCGCGGTGCGCTTGTTGACGTCGCGGGTGAAGACCACCGCAGCCGCCGGAGCGCCACCGAGCACCGAGGCGAACGAACCCTCCACGGCGAGGACTTCCATGTTCTCGTTCAGTGCGCCCGAGAACACCACGAAGGCACCACCGTGGTAGCGGGAGACCACGACGAACACGATCGGACCGTCGAAGTTGACGATGGCCCGGCCGATCTCGGCGCCGTACTCGAGCTGCAGGTTGCGCAGCGACTCGGGGGAGCCGTCGAAGCCCGACAGGTTGGCGAGCACCACGAGCGGACGGTTGCCGCTCGCCGCGTTGATCGCCCGTGCCGTCTTCTTCGACGACTTGGGGAACAGCGTGCCCGAGGTCCACTGGTCCGGTCCGTCGGCGGGGAACCAGCCCTTGCGCGGGATCGCGCGGGACTCGATGCCGATGACCGTCACCGGGTTTCCGCCCAGGTGCGCGTCGAACACGACCGAGGTGTCGGCGTCGGCCATGTCGGCCCACCGTTCGAGCACAGCGTGGTCCTGGTCGACCACCGAGCGCATCACCGTACGGATGTCGAACGGCTTCTTGCGATCCGGGTTGGTCTCGGACGAGAAGATGTCGCCCACGGTGGTGAAGTCGCTGGACGGATGCACGTGCGGGTACACGCACACGTTGCGGTCGACCGGGTCGGTGGACGCGGCCTTGCGCGGGAAGCGCTCGCTCGGCGCGACGTAGGCGTGGGCGTAGTGCGCGAACAGCGTCTCGATGGCGGCCCTGAGGTTGGGGGCCCAGTACTGCGCCTGACCGTTGGGGCCCATGACGCGGTCGTAGCCACCGATACCGAAGTTGTCCTCGGCGGAGACGCCACCCGAGTAATCGAGCGACTGCTTGCCGGTGAGCACCATGGCGCTGTCCGGGGTCATCACGAGGATGCCCTTGGTGTGCATGAGCATCGTCGCCTCGGCGTTCCAGTACGGCTGCGCGCCGACATTGATGCCGGTGACCACGACGTTGATCTCGCCGCCGTTCTGCGTGAATGTGATGATGCGACGCAGACCGCGCGACACCCAGTCCATGTTCTCGGTGCCCGAGTCCATGGAGATCGTCGCGCCGGACGACAGCGCGAACCACTCGACGGGAGCGTTCAGGCTCTCCGCCAGGTCGATCGCGGCGACCACACGGGAGCACTCGGCCTCCGCGACGGTGCCCAGCGCCTTGGTGGGATCACCGAACAGCGTGACGCGCTTCATGCCCTCGGGGTACCGCGGGGTCGGGGTGTCGACGACGCCGACGATCAGACCCGCGGTGTTGCGGCCGTAGGGGCGGTCGACGGGCACGAGGGTGCCCTGCTCGTCGAAGTCGTACTCGACGAAGGTGCCCTCGCCGCCGGTGAGCAGCGGGATCAGCTCGTACGGGTAGACGGTGCCGCGGGCACGGGACCGCTGGACCTTCTGGGTGTACTCGTCGAGCGGCTTCAGCGGCTCCTTCGGCGGCTCGGTGATCCGCACGATGACGCCCGCACCGGAGCGGTACGAGAAGCGCAGGGCGACCTCGCGTGCCGGCTCGTCCTGGCGATCACGCCACGACCCGATGACGGTGATCTCCTCGAGTCCGGCACCCACGGTCAGCGGCGCGGCGTTGCGGCCGATGCGGCGTAGGTCCTCCATGTCGAGATCGACGGCGGGCCACACGTAGAGCACCACGCGGTTCGCGTCGAGACGTCGCCCGCCGCGGTTGGCCTGGGCGCGTCGCATGCCGTCGAGCGAGCTCGCGAGAGCGCGTTCGAAGGCCGGCAGTCCGACGATGCGACCGGACTCGTCGCGCTGCGGCGTCAGGTCGCGCACCTCGGCGAGGGCGATGAACCGCTCATCGGACGGATTGTCCTGCGACACCAGGTGATACAGGTAGGTGTCCGGGTTGGCGGGCAGGCGGGTGCCGTCGAAGTTCTTCAGGCGCCACAGATCCAGACGCTGACCCGTGAGCGGGTGGATGTCGCGGATGTTGGTCTCCTCCGCGTATCCGGTCTCGTAGGGGCGGAAGGTGAACACGTGCTCTTCGGCCGTGTCGGTGTGGCAGACCGTCACGGTCACGCGACGGGCCACGCCGGTCACCGGGCGTGCGGCGAGTTCGGCGCGCAGCGCGTCGGCCTGGGCGTCGGCATCGGCATCGGCCGGAGCGTCGTCCCACGCGAGGTACAGGTCGATCACGAGGTTCTTCGTGTCGGGAACCGAGGCCGCCGACTCCTCGACGGCGTCGAGCAGCGACGCGAACTCGGCCTGCGGGGCCTCGGCGGAGATCAGGTACAGGCGCGTGCCGCGCAGATCGAAGTTGCCGGTGACGAACTGGTGTCCGCCGACGGTGCACGAACGCACGTCCTCGAGGGTGCGGATCTTGTACGCCCGGCGAGCGATGACCTCGAGCAGCGGGCCCGGAACGGTCTCCGGACGCGTGATCTGCTGTGCGAGAAGGTCGATCAGTGGCTCGGGTGTGGCGACCAGCGAATCGATGCGCTGCGCGTAGTCCGTCGCCTGCGGATGCTCGGCGAGGTACGCGAGCGAACCGCGGACCCCGTCGTAGACCTGCTCGCGGGCCTTGCGGATCACCGGCTCCTCGAAGTAGCGGTACCGCAGGTTGCGGGCGGTGTCGCCGATGACCGGGAAGCGGACCTGGGTCGCGACGATCAGCCGGTCGAGGACTTCGTTGAGCTCGTGGGAGATCCCCACCTCGGTGTCGTCGCGCTCGACCCAGCGGTCGAGTAGCGAGGTGACCACGGGGACGTGGGCCTCGATGCGCTCGAGCGCGAGGAACAACCGGTAGACGGCCTCCTCGAGCTCCGGGGTGCGATCGAGTTCCAGGACGTCGTAGTGCCGCAGGGCACGGGCGAGACGCGCGCGGAAGCTGTCGGGCAGACCCCCGACCTCCACGTCGAGCGGCTGCAGGTAGCCGTGGAAGAACTCGCGGGGGCTGTGGACCCGGTCGTCGCTGTTCTTCTCCTCCTCGGTCGGACGGTTGCGCGACAGTTCGCACACGTCCGCGAAGGTCGTCAGCAGCGAGAGCTCGGCGCGGACGAGCGCGCACGAGTCGACCGAGTCGGAGAGACGCTCGTACTCGGCGAGCAGTGCCGCGGTGCGCTTGGCGGACACGTCGTATCCGGTGACCAGAGCGGCGAGCGAGTCGAGGCGAGCGAGTGCGTCGGCGGCGACATCGTCGCTGAGCGAGGGTGCCGGTGCAGCGAACTCCACGCGCTCGACGGTCTCGGTGACGACCTCCTCGACGATCTGGTCGACCCGCAGAAGCGGGGCGCCCGCGTCGACCTGCGCGTTGACGACGGCGAGGATCTCGCGGACCTTGCCGGCGAAGGGAGCGCGGACCGCGGTCTCCATCTTCATCGACTCGAGCACGACGAGGGTCTGACCGGCCTCGACCTCGTCACCGACGGCGACGGGAACCGCGACGACCACGGCCGGGGCAGGGGTGCGCACCACGCCGGCCTCGTCCTGGCTGATCTGGTGGCTGATGCCGTCGACCTCGACGAGGAAGTGGGCCGGACCGGCGATCGACACCACGTTGTGGCGGCGTCCGCCGAGGGTCAGGCGCGACTCGTAGTCGCCCAGCCGCTCGACGTCGACGTCGAACTCGGCGGAACCGGTGTCGACCCGGTAGCGGTGCGGGCCGACCTGGCCG
The DNA here is from genome assembly GCF_001665495.1 of Rhodococcus sp. 852002-51564_SCH6189132-a. Classification (NCBI taxonomy): domain Bacteria; kingdom Bacillati; phylum Actinomycetota; class Actinomycetes; order Mycobacteriales; family Nocardiaceae; genus Rhodococcus; species Rhodococcus sp. 852002-51564_SCH6189132-a. The sequence goes on along the minus strand of NZ_LZMJ01000004.1, from coordinate 138,973 downwards.
ACGACGAGCTCGTAGGCCTGGCCCTGGTAGCTCAGCTCGATCTTGCGTCCGACGGCGTGTCCGGCACGCGGGCGACCGCCGCGGGCGGAGGCGAGGAAGGCGGAGCGCTCGTGGGCCTCGTCGGTGTCGTAGACGTCGACAGCCGTCGCGATCAGAGCGACGTCGGCGACCTTGGACGGACCGGTCTCGGTGCCGGCGCCGGTGCGGTCGAGCCAGCCGGTGTCGGCGGAGGCGTCGATGACCTCGGGACGGTCGAGCAGGTCGAGCAGGAACGACTTGGTCGTCGTGCCGCCGTCGAGGACGACGGTGGTCTCGCGCAGAGCGGTGCGCAGGCGGGCGAGTGCCTCGTCGCGGTCGCGGCCCCACGCGATGATCTTGGCGACCATGGAGTCGTAGTCGGGCGGAATGACGTCGCCCTGGGCGATGCCGGTGTCGACACGCAGACCGGAGCCGAGCGGGAACTTGAGCAGCTGCACGGTGCCGGGAGCGGGTGCGAAGCCGTTGGCGGCGTCCTCGGCGTTCAGGCGGGCCTCAACGGCGTGCCCGAACTCGCCGGGGCACTCGCCGGGAAGCTTCTCGCCGGAGGCGACGAGGATCTGCAGCTTCACGAGGTCGATGCCGGTCGTGGCCTCGGTGATGGGGTGCTCGACCTGGAGACGCGTGTTGACCTCGAGGAAGGTGAAGATCTTCAGGTCGGGCTGGTAGAGGTACTCGACGGTGCCGGCACCGGCGTAGCCGGCGGCGCGGACGAGATCGGCCGAGACCGTGCGCAGGTGGTCGGACTGCTCCTTGGTGAGCAGCGGCGAGGCGGACTCCTCGATGACCTTCTGGTTCTTGCGCTGGATCGAGCAGTCGCGCACGCCCGGGGCCCAGACGTTGCCGTGCTTGTCGGCGATGACCTGGACCTCGACGTGGCGTGCGTCGGTGACGAGACGCTCGATGAACACGACGGGGTCACCGAAGGAACGCTCGGCCTCACCCTGGGTGCGCTCGAGGGCGAGCTCGAGCTCGTCTTCGGCGTAGACCTTGCGGATGCCACGGCCACCGCCGCCGGAGCGGGCCTTGATGATCAGCGGGTAGCCGATGGCCTGCGCGTGGCGGCGCGCGTCGGCGCGGGAATCGACGGGTCCACCGGACCACGGTGCGACGGGAACGCCGACCTTCTCGGCGAGGAGTTTCGCCTCGACCTTGTCGCCGAGCAGACGCATGGCGTCGGCGGAGGGACCGATGAACGTGATCCCGAGGCGGGCGCACAGCTCGGCGAAGGCGGGGTCCTCGGCGACGAAGCCCCAGCCGACCCAGACGGCGTCGGCCTTCGCCTCGAGGAGCGCGCGCTCGAGTTCTGCATGATCGAGGTAGGGGGTCGCCGCCGTCGTCGACGGCCGGAGGGTCACTCCTTCGTCGGCCTGACGGACGAACATCGCCCGTCGCTCGGCATCGGTGTGCAGAGCGATCGTCTTGATGTCGTAGCCGTGCTCGGAGTTGAGCTCCCGGACTGCCCGGATGAGGCGTACGGCCGCCTCACCGCGATTGACCACTGCGATCCGCTTGAACATACTCGTTGCCACCGTTCTCCATGGTTTGTGCACGCATCGGGCGCGCGTCTCGAAGCTCCACCCCAATGAGGAGGTCAACCTAACCGGTCCTACCTTCCACGTCTCGTGTTGGTGACGCGAGCGGGAACATGTAGCAGTCGGCTCCTCGTGGTTGGCATGGGCATGCGTGTTCGTCGTCGATCCACCGGGCAACATCCGCGGTGTCCGAAGGACCGTTTCGAACAGGTCTCCGCAGCTACGGCCGTCGGTTGCGACGGTCACGTCCCCCTGGGCGAAGGCTCCGTTCGGATTACAGCATGGAGGAAACATGAGGGTTTGTCACGTTTTGCTTCCATGGGGGCGATCGGCGGCGACCTCGTGGCCGACTTCTCTCACAGGCATTCGCGCGCAGAGGATTTCGCTCGGGAGCGGGTGTCGGGGAGGGGGTCTCCGGTCCCGGAGGCCGCCGGTACTGTGCAGTAACACCGATCGGTAACTTCCTGGGGGGTCAGGGACCCGTCGCCGGCGTCCTCTCGCTTCTGCTGGTACGCAACGGTTTTCGCGCGCCCCGTCTCGGGCGCGATCCGGGATCGGGCAAATCGTTCGGAGCTACCTCGATAATGCTGTGACATCCGTCACGAAGGGCGAAAAGGTGAAGGTCTCAACCGAACCGGAGCGCGGCCGTGGACGTGTGGGATCGTGCCCGTCGAGCGCCCGGGATCGGGGCCGTTACCGGGCATTTCTCCGAGCCCGCGCGGAATCTGGAACAGTGGACGGTGCATGCCTGCGGACGAGCCGCGAGGAGGATCCCCGTGTCCGAAGCCGATCGACCCCACCTCCCGGGGCGCGACGACGCGCCCGGCCGGGACATCCCGTCGGTGGACCGGCGGACACGTATCGCCGGGCAGGTCCGCCGGTGGTGCGAGACCGGCAGTATCGAGGGCGGGCACGCTCCTCTGTCGGACGCCGCGGCGGTCGCACTGGCCGCCGGCTACCTCGACGAATCGGCACGTGCTGTGCTGGCGAACCGCCGGCGCGTCGGGCGCCGGTTGCCCACCCTCGACGGATTCGGTGAGCTGCGCCGCCTGTCCGACGAGCACGCCCGCCTCCGCACACGGATCGACGGCCTGCGTCCCGGCGCTGCGCGACTCGCACTCGAATACCGGGCCAACGAGCTCGGCAAACGCATCCGGGCGGCGCGACAGACCGTCGTGCACTCGCCGCTGCACTACGCCCAGGGCGTCCGCGCCGTGCGCCGCGACCGACGCGACGGGCTGCATCTCGAGATCGAACAACGCGAGGCGCTGTTCGCTGCACTGCAACGCACCCCGGCGCCCCTGCCCGTCACGCCCGTCGAGCAGGCCCGGGGAGTGGTGCTCGGTGTCGCCGTCGACCGCGTGGGTCGCTGGTCCGAACGCACCCCGCTGGCCGAGACGGGGCGTCGCGTCGCCGAACGGCTCGGACGCGAGGTGCCCTCCGGCGACGACCGCTTCGTCGACCGCTACGACACCCTGCTCTTCCTCGCCGGTTCCCTGTACGACCGCGTCGAGGCATCGGCGGCGTGGCGTTCGGAGTACTTCGAGGTTCAACGAGCCCAGCTCGATCTCGCCGAGGAGCTCACCCAGATCGCGGTGGACACCGTCGCCCTGCGCGACCTGCTCGACGAGTTGCAGTCCGCGATCCGATCGGCGCCCGAGGCGCGGTCCGGTCTCGAATCCCGGGTGGCAGCGCTCGAACCGGTATGGGACCAGATCCTTGCGCGCGTCACCGCGCTCGCGCGCATCGGCGACCTGCTCACGCGCGCGGAGGGCCATCTGCATCTCACACACATCGCGCAGCGGACCGCGAGTCTCGACCAGCGGATCGACGACCTGATCGGCAGATCGGGTGCGCGCGAGTTGTCCGCCGAGAACACCGATTTCGTCGGCGACCAGCTCGGCGCCGCAGCCGAACCGATGGTCGCGCTCCGCAGTGCTCTGTGGACGGACATCGCCGAGCTCACCGCAAAGGAGTAACTCGGAGTTACTGTCATTTGTCACATCGATTCGGCTGCGTTTCGGGTCGTATCCCCGAACTCGTGGAAAGTGACCGTCTTCGCTGGTGTATTCGTCCGAACCGGTGGTAGCTTCCTCGCGTCCTATCGGGGGTCGATACACAGGGGGGTGCGGTGGCGTCGCGGTTCGTGCGTACGGGTTTTGCGCTGGCTGTCGCTGCGGTGCTGGGGGTCTCGGGTTGTTCGGGGGCGACGACGAGCGTGTCCGTCGTCGACGACCCGCAGCTCGAGGCCGAGTTCGAATCGGTGCTCGTCTCCGGACAGTCCCGCACGCTCGGGGAGGTCGCGGCCGCAGCGGGTGTCGAGTCGTGGGACCGGATGTACTACTTCCGCGTCCCGGTGCTGATGAGCGAACTCAACCGCGTGATGCACACCCCCGGAGTCACCTGGCGGAACATGCCGGGATCCGATGCCGAAGGGCTCATCGTGTTCGTCTCGGAGGGGCAGATCGTGCGCGCGGTCGCCGACCGCGAGCCGCCGCTGTACCTGAGCGGTTTCGCGACCTCCGATTCGTACGTCACGCCCGACGAACTCGCCGGCATGCCCCGTCTCGCGGTCGAGTCGAGGGGCCGCTGATCCGGTAGCTGTCACCCGGCTGCCTCGTATGTCCGCCTTCGGGTAGTTTTGCTCGCGATATCGAGTAATGAATTTCTTTCCCGAAGAGGTGTGGGGTGGCACGGGTAATCGCGACGATCAACCTGAAAGGTGGCGTCGGCAAGACCACGACGACGGCCGCTCTGGGCGAGTTCATGGCGGCGGAGTTCGGGCAGCGGGTGCTGATGATCGATCTCGACCCGCAGACCAACCTCACCACGATGATGGTGGGGGAGGAACGCTGGCAGGAACTGAACGAACTCGGTCTGACCCTCGCGACGCTCTTCCGTAAGGCGATCACGCCCCACGCCGACGCGTTCGACATCGAGAAGGCCGTCCAGAAGAACGTCTCGCCCGTGCGAGCGGTCCGTGATCTCGACCTGCTCGCGTCGTCGCTGGATCTCATGGACATCCAGGAGGGGCTCACCCACCAGCAGTACGCCGATCCCGGCTCGCACCGTCCCGTCGAGGTGCTGCTCTCCGCTGTCCGGCCCATCGCCGACCGGTACGACTACATCCTGATCGACTGCCCGCCGAATCTCGGGATCCTCACCCTCAACGGATTGCGTCTCGCCGACGGCTATCTCATCCCGACGATTCCCGACATCCTGTCCACCTACGGAATTCCGCCGCTGCAGACGAAGATCCAGGAATTCGCGACACGGACCGGGCACACCGTGCGGGAGATCGGTCTCGTCATCACGAAGTACCGCAGTGCCTCGAATCTGCACCGCACGATCATCGAACAGCTCCAGCGCGACCCCCGGATTGCGAGCGTCGTTCCCGCCTGGGTGCCCGAGGCCAATCAGATCGCGGCGTCCGCCGAGTTCGTGCCCTACGGCACGCTCAAGCGAAAGTACGGCAACACCGGCCAGTACGACGCACTGCGAATCCTCACCGAGACGATCATGATGAATGCGCAGGTGTACCTGTGACGAATCCCGACCCCGATACCGACATGGCACAGGCGCGTCTGCGGGTGCGCATCGGCGAGGCGAGTTCGGCGTTGCTCCGTCTCGACGAGGCGGCACCCGGCACGGCCGGCGCGCTCGTCGCTCTCGTCCAGGTGATCGCCGATGAGGCGGCACGCACGCCGCGGTTCGCGAGGGCACTCGCGGGAGCGCTCTCGGTTACCGCGGACGCAAGCGCCCCGACCCCTGCTCCCGCTCCTGCTACGCGCCCGGCCGCGGCCCGAACGTCTGCGCGTCGCAGTCGTCGCGCACCCGGGGCCTTCGACCCGTTCGCGGTGTACCGCGAGAGCGGGGAGGCGACTCTGCGGGAGAGGCTGGCGTCCCTCGGGGTCGAACAGCTCAAGGACATCATCGCCGAGCACGCGATGGACTACGACAAACTCGCGATGCGCTGGCGTACCCCCTCCAAGCTGCAGGACCGCATCGTCGAACGGGTCAAGGCGCTCACCACGAAGGGTGATGCTTTCCGGTGATCGGTCACAGTCGGTTCTTCTTCTGCTCGTAGCAACGTATGGTCGCAGCAGACCTCCGGTCTCGACGAGACCGCGCAGGACGTGGGCACATCGAGCGTCGATCCCGAGTCACCGCTCGGTGTGCGCACCGAGAAGAGGAGTCGATATGGGGGACATCGTTCGACAGGGAGTCGTGGCCTTCGTGGCCGAGGTTCTGGCGCGCGGCGGCCGGGCCGAGCCGATCCCGGGACAGCGGGACGTCCGAGTGCGCGGTGCGGACGGATCGGAACGTGTGGTGAGGGTGTGCTCGACGGCGAGCGATCCGTGGCTCGCGCGACGCCGCGACGGGATTCCCGCCGCCGACGGTGGAGGCGTGTCGCACTGGGTGTTCGTCGATCTCGCACCCGAGGTACCGGCGTTCTACGTCGTGGACGCGGACGATATCGAGGGAGGGATCGAGGAGGAGGTCGCGCTCTGGCTCGCCGACCGCCCCGGCCGCACCCCGACCGGCAGTCATCCCATCCAGCGCAGCAATGTCGTTCACGGTCAGGACAATTGGGATCTTCTCGGTCTCGACGTCGTCAAGGATCCTCGGCACGACGCAACGCCGGTGCCGGCAGCGGCCGTCCGCGTCGAACGTCCGGCCGCACCGGCGGTCACCGACCCCGAGACCGACGACGAACGGCTCGCGGTGGTCGCCGACATCGGGGGTTACCGCGTGCAGGGGCGCCTCGATCAGGCCTCCGGGACGCTCGAGATCACCCGGGGACCGATGGAGGGCCGCCGCTTCCCGGACGCCGCGGCAGCCGCACAGGCGCTCGTCACCTTCTTCGACGACCCCGAGACCGTTCCCGACGCCGATGCCTTCTGGCGGAGCGAGATCCTCAGGTGAGAACGCACTCCCGATAGCGGCTTCGGCTCGTTTCGATCTCCCGTAAGCGAGCTCGGCTCGTTTCGATCTCGCTGACCACAACCGTCGACTCTGCCGACGGATGGCGGTGAACTGAATCGGCGCAAGCGACAACGCCAGGTTCAGATCATCGAAGGAGAGATCGCATGACCATCACCGAACTCGATCGCGATACGACCACCGCCGAATCCGTCTACACCGCCGGGGGCATCGTCGTCACCAAGCTGGGGGAGCATATCGGTGCGCGGATCGACGGGGTGCGGTTGTCCGGCTCGTTGGCGTCCGAGACCGTCGAGGCCATCCTCTACGCACTCGCCGTGCACAAGGCGATCGTCTTCCGCGACCAGCATCACCTCGACGACGAGGAGCAGTGGGCCTTCGCCGGCCTGCTCGGCACGCAGACCCAGTCGCACCCCACGGTCCACTCGAAGGGTAAGCGGCTGTTGCCCATCGAGGGTGCTGCGAACAGCTGGCACACCGACGTCAGTTTCGTCGACCGCATTCCGAAGGCGTCGATCCTGCGGGCGGTGACCCTGCCGCCGTACGGCGGTGCGACGACGTGGGCCTCCACGACCGCGGCCTACGAGCAGTTGCCGGATGCGCTGAAGGCGCTCGTCGACAACCTGTGGGCCCTGCACACCAATCTCTACGACTACGCCGAGAAGCTCGACGCGGGCAGCTCCGATCCGGCGCTGACCGAGGAGCGACGCCGCTACCAGGACGAGTTCCGCCGCAACACCTACGAAACGATTCACCCGGTGGTGCGGGTCCATCCCGAGACGGGTGAGCGCACCCTGTTGCTCGGTCACTTCGTCAAGGAGTTCGTCGGTCTCGAGCCGTCGGAGACCGCCGCGCTGCTCCAGCTGCTGCAGAGTCGGATCACGAAGCTGGAGAACACGTTCCGCTGGTCGTGGGAGAGTGGCGACGTCGCGATCTGGGACAACCGCGCCACGCAGCACTACGGCATCGCCGACTTCGGCGACCACACCCGCCGCCTGCATCGCATCACCCTCGCCGGCGACATCCCCGTTGGCGTCGACGGCTCGCGCAGCAGGGTCGTGCAGGGCGACGCGAGCGAGTACTCGGTGGTCGAGGAGCCGGCGCGACTGCCCGGCTTCGACGGGCACTGACACAGCAGAGCGCGAAACGGTCATAGGAGCGCGAAACATCCCGCGCCGAAGACCGTTTCGCGCTCCTCAACGTCAGGCCACGACGTACTTCTCGTTCTCGCGGACCCACAGCACGCCGTCGCCCGCTGTGGGTCCTTCCTTCTCGAACTCCTCGGGTACGAGCGACGTCTCGTCGCGCAGCACGATCGCGGTCATGATAGGGGCGGCGGCGAGGTTCTCACCGTCCACGCGCATCCAGTCGGCCGTGCGACCGGCGAGGTAGATCCAGCCGTCCGCGTCCTTGTAGGCCACCCGGCGAGGATCGCGTTGGAGTGGAACAACGGCATCGACAGGTAGATTACGTCGTCGCTCGTGATCGAGAACTGCGGGACGAGCGTGCTGCCCGAGAACAACACCATCATGTGGGCGAGCATCACCGGCTTCGGATCGTCGCTCGTCCCCGAGGCGAAGATCAACATGAACGGATGGTCGGCCCGACCTTCCGGTACGGCTCGAGCGGACAGGCCCCGTCGACGAGCGCCCGCCACTCGGGGCTCGCGACGTCGAAGACGGTGACGTCGCCGAGATCCAGGCCGTCCAGCAGAGGGGCGTGCTCGGCATCGGTCAGCAGGATCTGGCAGTCCGCACGCAGGATGTCGCGTGCCAGACCCTCACCGCGTCGGGTGTTGTTGAGGCCGACGAGCGGGAAGCCCGCGAGCCCGGCCCCGGCGATCGCGTGGACGACGGCCGCGGTGTTGTTCTCGAACAGGTCACGGAGTGCCTGCTGGACGGTCTCTGCCATGGCTACCTCGGATATATGGAGAACACGTTCTCTTCGCCGTACACGAGTCGTTCGGGTCGCTCGTCGTCGCGTCACAATTCGGTCCGCGAACCCGGTGCGCGTGTGAGGTGGAACGCCTACTCTGAGTTCACCTGCAGCATCGCGGGTGGTGATCGCCGTGCGCCGTCGATCCCGTCCGCGCCGCACCGTTGCCGCCTCACGGCGGCTCGAGGAGGCCCGATGAACGCGGTTGTCGCTCCCGTCAAGCCCACGCGGCCGTATCCGCCGCGTTATCACTCCAAGGGCGCGGTCCTCTACGACCTGATCACCACGACGGACCCGAAGAAGCTCGGACTGATGTACATCTTCACATCGTTCGCGTTCTTCTTGTTCGGTGGTCTGCTCGCCCTGCTGATGCGCGCGGAACTGGCTGTGCCCGGCCTGCAGTTCCTGTCGAACGAGCAGTACAACCAGCTGTTCACCAACCACGGCGGCATCATGTTGCTGATGTATGCGACGCCGGTCGTCTTCGGTTTCGCGAACTACATCCTGCCGCTGCAGATCGGCGCTCCCGACGTCGCCTTCCCGCGCCTGAACGCCTTCAGCTACTGGCTGTACCTGTTCGGCGCGCTCACCGTGGCATTCGGGTTCATCACTCCCGGTGGTGCCGCGGACTTCGGCTGGACGTCCTACATGCCGCTCGCCGACGAGATCCATTCACCCGGTATCGGCGGCAACCTGTGGTTCCTGGGTCTGGCGGTGATGGGTCTGGGCACCATCCTCGGCGGCGTCAACATGATCACCACCGTGGTCTGTATGCGTGCACCGGGGATGACCATGTTCCGCATGCCCATCTTCACGTGGAACATCTTCATCACGATGATCCTCGTGCTCCTCGTCTTCCCCCTCCTCGCCGCAGCGTTCATGGGGGCTTTCGTCGACCGCGTGATCGGTGGCAACATCTACGATCCCGCCACCGGCGGCGTGCTCCTCTACCAACACCTGTTCTGGTTCTTCGGTCACCCCGAGGTGTACGTCGTCGCGCTGCCGTTCTTCGGCATCGTCTCGGAGATCTTCCCGGTGTTCTCCCGCAAGCCGATCTTCGGATACAGCGGCCTCGTGTACGCGACCATTGCCATCGCCGCGCTGTCCATCGCCGTGTGGGCACACCACATGTACGCCACCGGCGCCGTGCTGCTGCCGTACTTCTCGTTCATGACCTTCCTGATCGCCGTCCCGACGGGCGTGAAGTTCTTCAACTGGATCGGCACGATGTGGAAGGGCCAGATCACCTTCGAGACGCCGATGCTGTTCGCGGTCGGCTTCATCGTGACCTTCCTCTTCGGTGGCCTGACCGGTGTCATCCTCGCGAGCCCGCCGCTGGACTTCCACCTGCACGATTCGTACTTCGTGGTCGCGCACTTCCACTACGTGCTCTTCGGCACCATCGTGTTCGCGACCTACGCCGGCATCTACTTCTGGTTCCCGAAGATGACCGGCAGGATGATGGACGAGCAGCTCGGCCGCTGGCACTTCTGGCTGACCTTCATCGGTTTCCACACCACCTTCCTGGTGCAGCACTGGCTCGGTAACGAGGGCATGCCGCGTCGCTACGCCGACTACCTGCCCTCCGACGGGTTCACCACCTTGAACACCATCTCGACGATCGGGGCCTTCGTCGTGGGCGCGTCGACGCTGCCGTTCCTGTGGAACGTCTTCAAGAGCTACCGCTACGGCCAGGTCGTCACCGTCGACGACCCGTGGGGTTACGGCAACTCGCTCGAATGGGCGACGACCTGCCCGCCGCCGCGGCACAACTTCTACGAGCTGCCGCGGATCCGTTCGGAGCGTCCCGCCTTCGAGCTGCACTATCCCGACATGGTCGAGCGGATGCGTGCCGAGGCGCACGTGGGTCCGGGTAGCGACAAGCACGAGGTGAACGTGCTCGAAGGTGCCGACCGCACGCCGGGCGACATCCCCCGGGAGTGATCGACCGCGATAGCTCCGCGCATCGAACGAACCCCGCCGAAGGACGGAGTCGAGCGAACATGACCGCAGTCGAACCCGGCGGGAGCGTGCCCGCCGAGGTGGATGTCCTGATCGTCGGTGCCGGTATCTCCGGCATCGGCACGGCCTACCACCTGAAGACGAAGAGACCGGGGACGAGCTTCGCGATCGTCGAGGCGCGTGACGCGCTCGGTGGCACGTGGGACCTGTTCCGATATCCCGGCGTGCGCTCCGACTCCGACCTCCACACCCTCGGGTACGAGTTCAAGCCGTGGCGGAAGAAGCATGCGTACGCCGGAGGCGGTGAGATCCTCGGCTATCTCCACGAGACGGTGGACGAACACGGACTCCGTCCCTACCTGCACCTCGGGCACCGCGTCGTCGGCGCGTCCTTCTCGTCCGATACCGGCAGGTGGACGGTCACGCTCCTGCGCACGAGCGACGACACCATGCTTACGGTGACCTGCTCGTTCTTCTTCTCCGCGACCGGCTACTACGACTACGACGAGGGGTACAGCCCGGAGTTCGAGGGCAGCGACGACTTCCGCGGCACGATCGTCCATCCCCAGCACTGGCCCGAGGCTCTCGACTGTGCGGGCAAACGCGTCGTCGTCATCGGCAGTGGCGCCACCGCGGTGACGCTCATTCCCGCCCTGGCCGGCGTCGCCGAGCACGTGACGATGCTGCAGCGCTCCCCGTCCTACGTCTTGGGGTGGCCGAAGGAGAACAAGGTCGTCAACGCGCTGCGACGTGCACTCCCGACAGCGGCGGCCGACCGTGCCGTCCGTTCCCTGAGCATCCGGATGCTGCACGAGATGTACCGGACGAGTCGCCGGGCGCCGAACCTTTTCCGCCGTCTCCTGCGCCTTCGGATGACGAGCGTGCTGCCCGACGAATATCCCGTCGACGTGCACTTCAACCCGTCCTACGACCCGTGGGATCAGCGCCTGTGCGTCGCGACCGACGGTGACCTCTTCCACGCCATCGCCACCGGCGAGGCGTCGGTGGTCACCGATCGGATCGCCCGGTTCACGCCCACGGGGATCGCCCTCGAATCGGGGCGCGAGATCGAGGCCGACGTCATCGTCACCGCGACCGGCCTGAAACTGGTGCCGTTCGGGAGGATCGAAGTCGACGTCGACGGCGTCCCGGTCTACTGGCACGAATGCGTCACCTACAAGGCGACGATGCTCACCGGCGTGCCGAACTTCGCCTTCGCGTTCGGCTACACCAACTCGTCGTGGACCCTCAAGGTCGACCTCACCGGCCATCATCTGTGCCGGTTGCTCGACCACATGGAGGACCAGGGCTACGACGTCGTCACCCCGATCTGCGACGATCCGGCCGTCGGCGGAGGGCCGTTCTGGGACCTCACGTCGAACTATCTCCGGCGCTCGGCCGACGTGTTCCCCACATCCGGGGAAGGCGGCCCGTGGTCGATGGAGCAGAACTACTATCTCGACCGCAGACGGCTGCGCCGCGAACCGGTCGACGATCCCGCTCTGCGTTTCACGCGGGTGGCCGAGCCGGCGGGTTCATCGAGCCCAGCAGGTAGCCGGGAACCCCCACCACGAGTGCCCGGGCCGCGCTCGTCACTGCCGCAAGGTCGCTGACACCGAGCACCGTCAGCGATGCCGTCGCCAGCGCTTCGGGGAGCCCGGCGTCGACGTCGCCGTCGTCGGCTCGCATGCCGATGACCGATTCGACGACCCGGAACGGCAGATGGGTGCGAGGATCGCCGTAGCCCACGATCTGCGCCGCCAGGGTCCGGTAGCGCTCCATCAGGTGCCGACGTTCCTCCCGGAACCGATCGAACGGTTCGGTGCGAACCTCCGGAAGGTGGTAGAGCGCACCGAGATTCCATCTTCCCGCGGACAATTGGGCGGTGTCGAACCAGGCGAGCGCACACAGGCGCACCTCGGGCGGCAGCGCAGGGTCGAGATTGTCGTCGAAGTCGAGGGTCGGTTCGACGGTGTCCTCGAGCAACGCGACGAGGATGTCGTTCTTCGTCGCGAAGTGGTTGTACAGCGATGCCTGCCGGATCCCCACGGCCTCGGCGATCGTGCGTGTCGATGTGGGGGAGAACCCGCGGGTGGTGAACAGCTCCGCGGCGGCGTCGAGGATCTCGGCACGCGCGGTCGGCCCGGGCCGTCGCGGGGCGTGGAGGCGGGGGCGTCCTGGTCCTGCATGGGTCACGCCTCCACTGTGACACGACGAAAGGTGCTGCAGCGCCACCGTCTTCGTGCGTGAAGTTTTCGTCACACGTACGAAACACGCGTCACGGACTCGTTACGCCATGGACATTCCCCGAAGATGCGCGATGGGAAAACTGTCGATCGACAGTTTCCCCGGACCGCCGATCGGAGCACCATGACCGAGACCCTCGCGACCGCCACCACGCACGCTGCTCGTGCCCATGCCCGAGCGCAGGCAGGAACCGTCACCGACGCCATGCCGATCGTCCCGGCATCGTCGTGGCCGGCTCCGCCCAGCGGTCGCGCAGCGTCGATGACCTGGGCCGAGACCGTCCCCGGTGGCCGCTACACCAGCAAGGTCCTCGCCCGCGGCACCCGCCTGCGCCTGCGGGACGTCCACGGCACCGCCTGCGCCAACATCCTCCTGTTCCGCGCCGACGCCCCGCACGAACGGCTCAACGTCGCCGACACGGTGAAGGTGCCGTGGCAGGCCTATCTCGGTGTCGGGCACCCACTGCTCTCCGATCAGGGCCGCGTCCTCGCCACGATCGTCGCCGACACCTCCGGACGCCACGACGCGCTGTGCGGCACCACCCACGTCGCGGGGAACACTGCGAAATACGGTGAGGGATCGCTCCATTCGAGCTCTCCTGCGGGTCGCGAACTGTTCACCGTCGCCGCCGCCAAGCACGACCTGCAACCGCGCGACCTGCCGCCCTCACTGTCCTTCTTCCACGGTGTCCGCGTCGAGGAGGACGGCAGCCTCGTCAGCACCGGCAACGCCGGTCCCGGTGCCGCCGTCGACCTGCTGATCCACCTGCCGGTGATCGCCCTGATCGCCAACACCGCACACCCGCTCGATCCGAATCCCGAGTTCACCACCGGCAGCCTCGAAGTCCTCGCCTGGCGAGCACCCGGCGAACTGAACTCGCTGCCGAACACCGACCCCGAGTGCCAGCGCGCCGTGCTCAACACCGACGACGCTTGGGCCGCCGCCACGTCCGAAACGGAGATCCACCGATGACCATCACCGCCGACACCGCAGACCTCGCCCTCGTTCCCGGTCGCGTCGTCCTCGACGAGATCGTCGGACTCCGCGGCCCGTGGTCGGCCGTCGTCGCCGCCGGCGACGTACTCACCATCGTCGACCTGCACGGCAACCAGGCGGTCGACACCCTCGTCTACGACGCCGCCGACCACACCCGCCGCTACAGTGCCGCTGCCACCGTGGCCGCCCAGCGGAACCTCTTCCTCTCCACCGGTTCGGTGTTACGCGACGCCGACGGTGAGCCGCTGATGACGCTCGTCGCCGACGAGGTGGGCAACCACGACACCGTCGGCGGTGCCTGCTCGCAGGAGTCCAACACCCTCCGCTACGGGCACCACACCAAGCACCAGCACGCCTGCGTCGAGAACTTCCTCATCGAAGGCGCCAAGTGGGGACTGGGCAAGCGCGACCTCGTCTCCAACATCAACTTCTTCATGAACGTGCCGGTCGAGGCCGACGGCACCCTCGGCATCGTCGACGGCCTGTCCGCACCCGGCAAGCGACTCGCAATCCGCGCCGAGCGCGACGTGCTCGTCCTCGTCTCCAACTGCCCTCAGATCAACAACCCGTGCAACGGCTTCGACCCCACGCCGGTCCGCATGATCGTCACCCGCGGGGAATGAGGTAGTCATGACCACGAAGATCACCGTCGAACGTCCCGGAATGCTCACGACCGTCCAGGACTATCCCGGACGCACCGGTTACTGGCAGATCGGTGTGCCACCCTCGGGCCCGATGGACGACCTGTCGTTCCGCCTCGGCAACGTCGCGCTCGGCAACGACGAGGGCACCCCCGGTCTCGAGACCGCCATGGCCGGCCCCGCCCTGCGGTTCACGGAGGAAACCGAGGTGTGCGTGACGGGTGCGCCCGTCACCGTGCGCATCGACGGGGCCACCGTCCCGCAGTGGCGCCCGGTCACCGTCCCGGCGGGCGGCCTGCTCGACGTCGGAGCTGTCTCCGGGCCGGGGTTGCGCGTCTACGTCCTCATTCGCGGTGGTCTCGACGTTCCCGAATTCCTGGGCAGCGCAGCGACCTTCACGCTCGGAACGTTCGGCGGTCACGAGGGGCGCACGCTGCGCGAGGGTGACGTCCTCGTCGTCGGGGAGAACGCTCCCGGCGCGAGCGCCCCGGTCCCGTCCGAGCACGTGCCCGCACTGAGCACGCGCTGGGAGATCGCGGTCACCGAAGGTCCGCACGGCGCACCGGAATTCTTCACCCGTGCCGACATCGATGCCCTCTACGCCACCGACTACGAGGTGCACTTCAACTCCGACCGCACCGGCGTGCGGCTCATCGGCCCCAAGCCCGAATGGGCGCGCACCGACGGTGGCGAGGCGGGCCTGCACCCGTCGAACATCCACGACAACGCCTACTCCGTCGGCGCACTCGACTTCACCGGCGACACCCCGATCCTGCTCGGCCCCGACGGTCCCAGCCTCGGCGGGTTCGTGTGCCCGGTGACCGTCGTGGCCGCCGACCGTTGGAAGCTCGGCCAACTCGCTCCCGGCAACACGGTCCGGTTCGTGCCCGTGAAGTCGCAGCACACCGCGTCCCGCCGCGAACTCGGCGTCGCGCGTCGCGCCGGACTGTCGCTGGTCACCTCGGCCGGTGGCGACGGTGACGACGGAGTGCTCACCCGCCGTGACGGCCACACCGCCGTCACCTACCGCCGTAGCGGCGACGACAACGTCCTCGTCGAGTACGGCGACATGACCCTCGACCTGGCGCTGCGGGCCCGCGTGCACGCGCTGCACCAGCGCCTCGAGGCCGACCGTCCTGCGGGTCTGCTCGAACTCACCCCGGGAATCCGGTCGCTGCAGGTCAAGGTCGACCCCGACGTCCTGCCCGTGCCGACCCTGCTCGGCCTGCTCGGCGAGGTCGAGGACACCATCGGCGACAGCGACGAACTCGAAGTCCCCAGCCGGCAGGTACGACTCCCGCTGTCCTGGGACGACCCGGCGACCCGCGAGGCCATCCAGCGCTACATGCACGGCGTGCGCTCCGACGCCCCGTGGTGCCCGTGGAACATCGAGTTCATCCGCCGCATGAACGGCCTCGACACCGTCGCCGACGTCTTCGACACGGTCTTCGCCGCCGACTACATGGTTCTCGGCCTCGGCGACGTCTACCTCGGCGCCCCGGTCGCGACGCCGCTCGACCCGCGGCACCGTCTCGTCACCACCAAGTACAACCCCGCGCGCACCTGGACCCCCGAGAACGCCGTGGGCATCGGCGGCGCCTACCTGTGCATCTACGGCATGGAAGGCCCCGGCGGCTACCAGTTCGTCGGCCGCACCACCCAGGTGTGGAACCACCGGCACCCGCAGCCGGCCGGCCCGTTCGAGGACGGCACCCCGTGGCTGCTGCGCTTCTTCGACCGCATCTCGTGGTACCCCGTCGACCCCGACGAACTGCTCGATCTGCGAGCGGATCTCGCTGCGGGTCGCGGTGGGGGAGTGGAGATCACCGACGGCACATTCTCCCTGACCGAGCACCGGAAGTTCCTCGCGGACAACGCTGCTTCGATCAGCGGGTTCCAGGCGACGCAGTCCGTCGCCTTCGGCCAGGAACGCGCGCGGTGGAAGGCGGACGGCGTATGACGGCCGCCGAACGGATCCGTCCGGTGGGAACCCGGTTCGAGCGAACACTGTTGGCTCGGCCGGGAGCAATCCCGGACACCACCACCCGCGTCACGTGGCTGCAGGGTGAGCGGTTGTACTGCGACCTGCGACGACCGGCGACACTGCCGACGGTGACGGCCTCTACTCTCGCCGAGATGGAGATCGACGACCTGGTCGCTCTCGCGAGCCAGGACGGATTCGCCGGCCGACTGCTCGACAGCAGCAACCATGTCGAATGGGAACGGGCCGTGTCGTTCCATCCGCTCGGACCGACACCCGACGCCGGCACCCTGGGGGCCCTCGACACCGACACCCTCGTCGAACACGGTGTGTTCGAGGAGTACACCGAGCACTGGCGCATCACGGATGTCTCGCCCGACATCGAGGAGTACCTACTCGAGGACGTCGAGACCGGAGCGACCGCAGTGCTCGTGCGGGTCGGAGAGTGCTTCGCATTCGGGCGGAGTCGCGATCATGCGATCGGATCCGAACCCCTCGTCGAACAGATCCTCGGCGCAGCGACGGTGTCGGATGCCCGAGCGTTGCTGGACTGCGAGATCGCGGTGGGTCGCATCGAAGACAGCCGGTGGACCATCTCCGCATCGACCCTCCCGTACCGAAGCGGGCGCAATCTCCACCCCGTCTTCGGTCACGAGATCCGCACCCGAGACACAACATTCGACGGAACGTCCATCACCCGTCGGTGGCGTTCCGTCCACCCGACCCCGAGGAGTGACACATGACGTTCACGAGTATTCCCATCGTCGATGTGCATGCGCTGGTGTCCGGCGACGAAACCGGACGCGACGCCGTCGTCGCCGAACTCGGGCGCGCCGCGCGAGAAGTCGGCTTCGCGCAGATCGTCGGACACGGAGTCGACCCCATCCTCGTCGGCGGATTGAAGGACGCGGCCGAACGCTTCTTCGCTCTTCCCGACGACGCGAAAATGGATGTGTACATCGGCAATTCCACCAACCACCGCGGCTACGTGCCGCCCGGTGAGGAAGTGTTCGCCGGAGCCACACCGGACCACAAGGAAGCATTCGACCTGTCGATCGACCTTCCGTCCGATCATCCCGAATATCTCGCCGGCAACCCGCTGCTCGGCCCGAACCAGTGGCCCGACCTGCCGGACTTCGACGAGCCCGTGAATGCGTACTACGAATCCGTCTTCGCTCTGGGACGTGTGTTGTTGCGTGCCTTTGCCGAAGCACTCGGCGAGGCGGCGGATCGGTTCGACCGCTATGTGACCACGCCGCCTGCTCAGCTTCGAATGATCCACTATCCCTACGATCCCGACGCCTCGGACCGTCCCGGCATCGGTGCCCACACCGACTACGAGGTGTTCACTCTTCTGCTCCCCACGGCACCGGGACTCGAGGTACTCAACGCCGACGGCGACTGGATCGACGTGCCCTACCGCGAGGATGCCTTCGTCCTGAATATCGGTGACCTGCTGGAGATCTGGACCAACGGAGTATTTACAGCGACGTCACATCGGGTGCGTAAGGTTGCCGAGGAACGTTACTCGTTCCCCTTGTTCTTCAACGTCGATCACGACACCCGGGTCGACCCGCTGGAGAGGTTCGTCGACGCCGACGGACCGCGCTACGGCGGAGTCACTGCCGGCGAGCACCTGTTCGCCCAGACGGCCCAGAGCTTCACCTAT
Organism: Rhodococcus sp. 852002-51564_SCH6189132-a; assembly: GCF_001665495.1. Lineage (NCBI taxonomy): Bacteria > Bacillati > Actinomycetota > Actinomycetes > Mycobacteriales > Nocardiaceae > Rhodococcus > Rhodococcus sp. 852002-51564_SCH6189132-a. Next base: position 121,027 of record NZ_LZMJ01000004.1, on the reverse strand, counting down.
CTCCGCAAGCGGCTCGCCGCGGGCGAGATCACCCTTCCCGACAATGCACGCCCCCTCTACTCGCTCGGACGCGAAGCCCAACGCAGCGCTCCTGCCGTCTGACCCTCTCCATACGGAGCAGCCATGATCATCACCGGTGTCGCCGTGTGCCTCGTCGTTCTCCTCGGGGCCGGCTTCTACTCCACCCGCAAGGTCCGCGGACAGGCCGGGAACTTTCTTCTCGCAGGTCGCTCGCTCGGTGCCCCTGTCCTTGCCGTCCTGCTCATGTCGCAGGTCATCGATTCCAACGCGACCCTCGGTTCCGCCGACCTCGCGGCCGGATTCGGATTCTGGGCGGGTGCGGCGATGCCGCTGGGTGTCGCATCGAGCGTGCTGCTCGTCGGACTGTTCTTCGCGAAGCGCCTACGCGCGACGGGCGTCGTGACCCTGCCCGAGTTCTTCGCCCGCCGCTTCGGCCGCGGCACCGAGATCACCGCGTCCGTGCTCACGGTCGGCAGCTTCGGCATCCTCCTCGCCGGCAACCTCGTCGCCCTGGGCTACCTGCTCCAGTACTTCCTCGGCCTGAACTACACGGCGGCGGTGCTGGTGATCATCCCGTTCGTGCTCGCCTACACGGTGGCCGGCGGCATGTTCGCCAGCGTCTACACCGGCATGGTCCAGTTCGCGATCATGGCCGTCGGCATCGTCTCGCTCCTCGTGTGGACGGCCTTCGGACCCGGCTTCACCCACGGGGACGGCCTCGGCATCGGCGATCTCGGACAGCTCACCGATCCGGCGCAGGGGGCCGCGGTCAACTGGGCCACCATCGTCGCTCTCGGTCTCGGCAACCTCGTCGCGATCGACCTGATGCAGCGCGTGTTCTCCGCCAAGTCCCCGATCGCTGCGCAGCGCGCCTGCTTCTCTGCGGCGACCGGCATTCTCGTCCTGTGTGTGCCGCTGTCCTTCGTGGCCCTTGCTGCCGTGTCGATCGTCGGTGACAGCGCAGCCGACGCCCCGATCCTCTACGTTCTGCTGGGCGAGTACACGCCGCAGTGGTTGTCGATCCTTGTGCTCTCCGGTCTGGTGACGGCTTCGCTGACCACGATCAGTGGTGTGCTGCTGTCCACCGCGACGGTTCTGGTGCGCAACGTCTTCCGCGTAGGCGGCGAGAACGCCGCGATGTCGTCGGACGTCATGAAGGCCACCCGCCTGCTCATGCTGCCGATGGCTGCCTTCGGTGCCCTCGTCGCGCTGCGGGTCCCGCAGACCGGCATCCTGCTCACCCTCACCTTCGACCTGCTGCTCGCCTCGCTGGTAGTGCCGTTCATCCTCGGACTGTTCTGGTCGCGCGGTGACGGTCGCGCTGTGGCTGCCGCAGCGATCGCCGGTATCACGGTGCGCGCCGGCTTCTTCGTCCTCACCCCGACGATCTACGGCGTCGACAACACCCTGCTGTACATCCCGAACTCTCTGGTCACCTCGAGCGTCGACGGCTGGACGACCTTCATCGGCTTCCTCGTCTCGCTGGTCGCGTACGTGACCGTGGCGCTGGTGCGCAGCCCGGTCCCCGCGATCACGGCTCCGGAGCCCGTCGTCGTCCCCGTGAAGCAGCCGGCCGCGGTGTAGTTCGCGCGCCGAACCGGGGTTCGCTACCGCAACACGCGGGGCGAACCCCGGTTCACCGCGTCAGCTTCGCAGCACGACGCGCAGCTTGCCGCAGTCTCTCCGCCACGACGTCGAACCGCTCGAGTTCCGCCCAGGTCCAGCGCACCACCTCGTAGCCAGCGTCGCGGATCGCGTCCTGCCGGAGCTTCTCGTCGAACACGTCGCGCGGAGCGGAATACTTGATCCGTCCGTCGAACTCTCCGACGATGCCGTTCTCCCAGAAGAAGTCGACGCGATAGCGTCGACCGTTTCCACCCACGATCTCGTACTGGAGGATCGGCCGCGGGAGTCCCGCCTCCGCAATACGTAGACGCGACAGCGACTCTCCTGCACTCTCGCTCCGACCGTCCAGGAACGGAACGACGGCGCGGGCCTTCGCGAGACCGTGCCTGTGTCCGGATCCGGCGAGCACCCGGAGCAAGTCCGCCGCGGCGTCCGGATACAGTCGCAGAGCCGAGTCACCCACGACGACGGCCTGATCTCTCGGCAACGTCCGGGCGAGGTCGACGACCGTCCGGGCGACCGATGTCACCGGCAGGCCGTCGAGGAGAACGACGTCGTCACCGACTTCGGTCGGGTGCACATGGATCTGCGACGTCATCCGCCCGTGCCGGTGCGGTGGCCTGGAGACGTGTACGTGTTCGAGCGAGGCCTTCCACAGATCCAGCCCATGAAGGGACGCCGCAGAGACGTGGCTCAGGACCGTTCCTGCGGAGAGTTGCCGACCGAGATGCCGTGCCCGGACCCGGTGCACCCCGACCTCGCCGAGCGCCTCGACGTCCGATCGGTGCAAGAACATACCGCGTCCGAGGCGGACGAGGTCTTCGGCCCTGGTTGCTCTGCGGATGTCGTTGTCGGACATGCCGGATTCCGTCAGTGTCGCGGTCGTGAGTATAGGTGGATCGCCCATGAGTCGATCGTCGCAGCCCGTGCGGGTGCCGAAGCGCCGCAGAAAGTCCACAGGCGCATTCTGTGGATGAATACTTCCGCTGTGGAGAACCCGTGCCCTACAGCAGTTCGCCCGCCGAACCGTACTTCGCCCGTGCTATAGGCGGGGTGAAGTACGGTTCGGCGGGCGAGGTTCTGCCGAGTATCCGTGTTCGCTCACTATGCGCGGATCGATGAAGCCACCCCGACCGACGTCTCCCAGAACTGCGCATAGCGGCCGCTGCGACGCACCAGCTCTTCGTGGATTCCCTGCTCGACGATTCGCCCTCGGTCCAGGAACACGATCCGGTCGGCGTCGCGGACGGTGTGCAACCGGTGCGTGACCAGGAGCACCGTCCGTCCCGCCGTGAGCCGCTCCAGGCCGGCGCGGACGACCGCCTCGTTCTCGACGTCCTGCCGCACACCGACGTGCTCGAACAGTTCGAACGACGCCGCGAGCAGGAAGGCGTGGCTGCCCTCGTAGACCGGTCCGGGCGAGATGTAGTCGTCGACCTTCTCCGCGCCGGTCGAGGCGAGGACCTCGTCGACGAAGTCGGAGAGTTGTTGTGCGCTGGCCTCCATCGGCAGCCGTCTTCCGACGGGACGCAGTCCCAGTCGTTCGTGCCGGCCGCGCTTCCGTTCGGGTCGCCGAACGCGTGGGCGAAGCCGTCCAGGAACGTCTTTCCGACGGGCAGGGGAGGAGCGGGCTCCTCCGCGGCTGCCGTTCCCGCCCCGACCACAGTGAAGGCGACCGCGAGTACCGCGGTGGCCCATGAGCGTATGTGCATTCCCACCCCCGAAGTATGTGGATGGGCAAGGAAGTCAACAGAAATTCTCTCCGCTGGGGAGTGTGTTTTCCGCGCGGGGTCGGGGCCGCGTCAGCCCTCGGTGTCCTCCGGGGAGCGGGCGGCTTCTACTGCGGCAGTCATGGAGCCGAGGAATTCCCGCACGACGTCCAGTTGCGGCTCGGAGAAGGGTTCGAGCGCGGCGGATGCTCGGGCGAAGAGCGGGCCGAAGAAATCCCATCCGAGTTTCTCGGCGGCCGGGGTCACGCGAAGGATCACGCGTCGCCGGTCGTCGCTGTCGCGATCCCGCCTCACGTGGCCGGCCCGTTCGAGCCTGTCGACGAGTGCGGTGACCGAGGCGGTATTGAGCCGCAGGTGCTCGGCGAGCCAGCCGGGTGTCGCGATCTCCCCGGCCCGTTCCCGGTCGAGAAGTCCGATCAGCGCCCGCAGATCGGTGGGGTGCAGCGCGTGTTTCTGTGCGAATTCGGCGCCGAGCAGATCGAGTTGCACCGTGAGCGCGCGCAACCGGTGGATCATGTCGAGTCTGCCGTCGTCCGTCATGTCACCTCCACCTCTCGACAGACTCTACTCGCCCACCTAGTATCTCGATCATCGAGATATTCGACAGTGGAGGTTCCGATGCTCCGGTCACCACGCACATCGTTCGCAGAATCCGACGAGGGGCGCGCTTTCTACGCCGCGTACGACGCGCTCCTCGCGAAATGGCCACGCGGCACCGTGATCCACGATCTCGACTCCCGCTTCGGCACCACCCGCGTCACCGAGTACGGGCCACCCGAGGCGCCGCCGGTGCTATTGCTCCCGGGTGCCGGCGCCACGTCGATGGTCTGGTTCGCCACCGCCGCAGCCCTGGGGGAGGCCCACCGCGTGCTGGCCGTCGACATCCTCGGCGACGTCGGACGCAGCGTCGCCGACGGTGATCCCGTACGCAACGTCGACGATCTGCTCGGATGGCTCGGGTCCGTCGCCGATGCCCTCGGGGCGACGCGGTGCGCACTCGTCGGTCACTCGTACGGCGCGATGATCGCGCTCGCGGCGGCCGTGCGCACACCCCATCGGGTCGACCGGCTCGTGCTGCTCGATCCCAACTCGTGCTTCGCCGGGATGCAGCCTGGATATCTACTACGGGCGCTTCCCGTCCTTCTCCGGCCCACCGCCGCCCGCGAACGGGCATTTCTCGGGTGGGAAACCCGAGGGGCACAACTCGATCCCGGCTGGATCACCTTGATGGCGCTCGGCGCGGAGCATTTCCCGACCGCGAAGACGATCGTGCCCCAGCGGCCGTCGTCCGAAGAGCTGGGGCGGTACACGGCCGAGACCACGGTGGTGCTCGCGCCGTTCGGGCGCGTCCACGACCCGGACAAGGTGGCACGTGCTGCACGGCAGGCCCTGCCGTCCTGCCGGATCGTCATGCTGACCGCCGGTACCCATCACACCCTGCCGATGTACCCGAGCGACGAGATCGACACCGTGCTGCGGGATGCGTTGGGTACCGGTGCTCCTGTCGATCAGAATTATGATCCAGATCACCGATGAAGGTCGGATTATTCGTTTCCGCAGGTCACCACGTAGTAACGGACTGTTCTCCGCAGGTTCGGGGTCTCTATGTGAGCCGGAAGTCGTGGAGCCGTAGAAATACACTCGCTACCGTTGAAAGCGACGAAGTGCCCCGAAACGGGCGAATGGAAGTGAGAAATCATGGGCAGTTCTCCGGCCCCTGAGCGAATTGCCGAATACCCCAGACCTTCGCACACGCTGCTCCACCTCACCGACACCCACCTCGTCGGTGGAGACGAACTCCTCTACGGCACCGTCGACGCCGACACCCGCCTCGGCCTGATCCTCGACGACATCCGTGCCTCCCGGGTCCGACCCGACGCCCTGGTGTTCACCGGCGACCTCGCCGATCGCGGCCAGCCCGACGCCTACCGCAAGCTCCGCGGACTCGTCGAACCACTGGCCGCAGCGCTCGACGCCGCGATCGTGTGGGCGATGGGCAACCACGACGACCGCGCGACCTTCCGTGAAGAGCTGCTCGACGAAGCGCCTCTCGGCGCACCGATCGACGCCGTCCACACCGTGGGCGGACTTCGGATCGTCAGCCTCGACACCTCGGTCCCGGGCCATCACCACGGTGAGGTGACCGACGACCAGCTCGCCTGGCTCGCCGACGAACTCTCGACACCCGTCCCGTTCGGTACCGTTCTCGCACTGCATCATCCGCCCGTGCCGAGCGTGTTCGACATGGCTGTCCTCGTCGAACTGCGCGACCAGGCCGGTCTCGCCGAAGTGCTGCGCGGCACCGATGTCCGCGCCATCCTCGGCGGTCACCTGCACTACTCGACCTCGGCCACGTTCGCGGGCATCCCGGTGTCCGTCGCCTCGTCGACCTGCTACACGCAGGACCTGAACGTCCCGGTCGGTTCGCAGCGCGGGCACGACGGCGCGCAGGGTTTCAACCTCGTGCACGTCTATCCCGACACGATCGTGCACTCCGTGGTGCCCAGCGGAAGTTACGCCACCGCCGGGCAGCCCCACACGGCCGAGGACGCGGCGCGGCGTCTGGCCGAAGCCGGCATCCGCATCCCCGAGAACCCCGACCTCACCGTTCGGATCTAACCGACGTCCGGTCGGCCCGGGTGGCCGGTCTCCCAGGGTGCCGGGATCGGGTAGTACCGCTCCAGGAACTGCGTGACCTTCGCGGTGCGCAGCTCCAGGTCGACCTCGGGCGTGCTGCCGTCGTTGAGGCAGAACAGGTCGAGATTGCGGCGCGCCAGGATCGTGTCCAGATGTCGCAGACCGGACTTCACAGTGGTGTCGACGTACTCCACCTTCGCCGCGGTCTGCTGCACCGCGCGGCCGGTCAGCAGCGTGTAGTAGTGGTAGAAGGAGTTCGTCACCGAGATGTTGTCGGCCGCCCGGAACGGGCTCGCCGCCGTCGCAGCGAACTCGTCCCCGAACTCGCGTTCCATCTCCGCCATGATCGACCTGCGCAACGGGACCGGGGTGTGTTCGAGGTGCCGAGTGATGGTGACCCCGAAGCGATCCTGCAGGAGCTTGCGGTTCATGCGGGCGGAGTTCTCGAATCCGCTGCGCGACGGGTCGTTCCGACCCAGCCCGATCCGCACGTCGCACTCGATGAACTTGCTGACACCCCCGCCGGAGAAGAACAGGCTCGGGCTCACCCGGCGACCGAAGAACATGTCGTCGTTCGAGTACAGGAAGTGCTCGGACAGCCCCGGGATGTGGTGCAGTTGCGACTCGACCGCCATCGAGTTGTAGGTGGGCAGCGCTGACGGGTCGGCGAAGAACTCCTCGCTCCGCACGAACGTCACACGCGGATCGTCGGCGAGCCACGCCGGTCGCGGCGAGTCGGTGGCGACGAAGATCCGCCGCACCCACGGCGCGTACATGTGGACCGAACGCAGGGCGTACTTGAGTTCGTTGATCTGCCGGTAGCGCGCCGGCGAGTCGTCACCCTCACCGACGACGTAGTTCTGCATCAGCTTCGCGCGCTCGGCCTGGAACGACTTCGATGACCCGTCCACCCACGAGAACACGAGGTCGATCTCGAACGGGATGTCGCCGGGATGGCGGTCGAACATGCCCTCGATCGTGGGCCACAGTTGTCCGTACCGCTCGACCGTCGTCCGGCGCATCTCGTCGCGCAGGGCGATCGTGCGGGTGAGGGCGTTCGGGCGAGGCATGATCACCTCGTCGTCGGTGTAGGTCCACAGTTCGATGTCGACTCCGTTCGACGCGCCGTACCGCATCCCGCTGGTCAGTTCGACGCGCGGGCGGAACAGCCGGAACACGCGGTCCTTCCTGTCGCGTGAGAGCCGTCCGTCCGACACCGGAACCGGGCGTCGCTTGGAGCCGACAGCCTTCGAGTAGAACGGCTCGTCGGCGCATCCCTCGGCGAGCGCGGCACGCAATCTCTTCCGATCGGCACGGTCGATCGCCAGGATCGGGCGGTCGCTGTCGTCGCGGACGAGCAGGTAGTCGATGTGCGCCCGGTCGAGGGCGCGGCGCAGGAGCAGTACGTCCTCGATCTGCGCTTCGTTGGGCGTCGTGGTGGTGATGGGGATCGCGTAGCGATCCTCGAACCATACGACGTCCTCGTGGCGCGCGGGTCCGCGGACCGGGGCACGGTCGAGCGGCGGGGCGTCTCCGACCTGCTGGGAAAGGGAGACGTAGGGAGCGTTGTAGGGGGCCGGCGTGTGCGTCGGAATCTCCTTTCACGGGTCGGGGCAGGAAAGGCTCATTTTAACGCCGATCTGAGCTAAGTTCCCGGGTCGGTGATGTGACGATCCGATGAATGCCGACGCCGACGGTCTCGACGGGGTCGAGATCCCGAGGTGTAACCTGTGCGCAGGACTCGACACGGGGTGCCGGACACGGCTGAGAGAACACCCGTCGAACCTGATCTCGATTATGCGAGCGAAGGGATGCCGAGCCGGCGACAGGCCTGAGGTCTGTCGCCCTCACGCACCCTTCCCGACACAGGGAAGGCACAGAAGATGTCATTGCAGAACCAGGTCGTCCTCGTCACCGGTGCCGGTCGCGGCCTCGGCCACAGCATCGCGCAGGCGTTCGCCGACGAAGGAGCCGCCGTCGTTCTCGATTACCGGCGCAGCGGCGAGAGCGCGCACGAACTGGCCGACAAGATCGGACCCGAGCGGGCCGTCGCTCTGAAAGCCGATGTCACCGACCGCGCCGACGTCGAGTCGCTGTTCGCGCGGGCCCGCGAGCACTTCGGGCGACCCGTCACCACGGTCGTCAACAACGCCCTGCCCGACTTCTCGTTCAACGGCGACGCCCGCGCCAAGGCGGACGAGATCGGATACGCCGAATTCGGTGCCCAGTTCGACGGGGTCGTCGGTGGTGCCGTCAACGTCATCCAGGCCGCGCTGCCGGGCATGCGGGAAGCCGGCGGCGGCAGCGTCGTCAACATCGGCACCAACCTGTTCCAGCACCCCGTCGTCCCGTACCACGACTACACCGCCGCCAAGGCCGCGCTGCTGTCGCTGACCCGCACCTTCGCCGCCGACCTCGGCCCCGACGGGATCCGCGTCAACATGGTCTCCGGTGGTCTGCTGCGCACGACCGACGCATCGTCGGCGACCCCCGAAGCGGTGTTCGACCTCATCGCGTCGTCGACGCCGCTGCGGAAGGTCACCACCCCCGAGGATTTCGCGGCCGCGGTGCTGTTCTTCGCCTCCGACTGGTCGCGGGCCGTCACCGGGCAGAACCTGGTGGTCGACGGGGGACTGGTGATGAACTGATGACCGGACCACGCACCCTCCACCTCAACGCCTTCCTCTACGGCGTCGGGCACCACTCGTCGGCATGGCGGCATCCCGACTCCGCGGCCGAACGCATCGGCGACATCACGTATTTCGAGGAACTCGCACGCACCGCCGAACGCGGATGTCTCGACGCGGTGTTCTTCGCCGACGGTCACAGCGTCAACCCGAAGTACACAGCGGGCACCACCTGGTTCCTCGAACCGCTCACCGCACTGTCGGCGATGGCCCGCGCGACCGAGCGCGTCGGTCTGGTCACCACCGTTTCTGCAAGCTTCTTCACGCCGTTCCACGCGGCACGGATGCTCGCCTCGCTCGACCACATCAGCGGGGGACGGGTGGGCGCGAACATCGTCACCTCGATGTTCGACGAGGAAGCCCGCAACCACGGATTCGACGCGCTCCCGCCGCACACGGAGCGATATGCCCGGGCGGAAGAGTTCATCGAAGTGCTGTGCGCACTGTGGGATTCGTGGGACGACGGCGGTGTCCTCGTCGACCGGGTCGGCGGCAGGTTCCTGGACTCCTCCGCGATCTGTCCGATCCATCACCGGGGCAAGCACTTCCGCGTCGACGGTCCCCTGACCGTGCCGCGGTGCCCGCAAGGCCGACCCGTGCTGTTCCAGGCGGGGGCGTCGGAGACCGGGCGCAACCTGGCGGCCCGCCACGCCGAGGCCGTCTACTCCGTCGCGTGGGACATGACCGCGGCGATCGAGTACGCCACCGACCTGCGCGCGCGGATCGCCGCGGCCGGCAGGGATCCCGGTACGGTCGCCATCCTGCCCGGACTCGTCACCTACGTCGGTCGCACCGAGGAGGAGGCGTGGGCGAAGAAGGCGGAACTCGATGCGCTCCTCGACGTCGATGCCGCCGTCACCCAGCTCGGCGTCTTCACGGGTCAGGACTACACCGGCCACGACCTCGACGCTCCCGTCGACGACCTGCCACCCATCGAGGAGTTCACCGGGCCGCAGGGGCGCTACGCGACGGTGCAGCGCATTATCGAGACCCGCCGTCCCACCCTGCGCGAACTGCTCGGCTACCTCGCCGCGGGTGGTGGTCACGCGACGATGATCGGCACCCCCGAATCCGTCGCCGACAGCATCGAGGAATGGTTCAGCGCGGGTGCCTGCGACGGCTTCAACCTCATGTGCCCCGCCTATCCGGATTCCCTCGACGACTTCGTCGACCTCGTCGTCCCGGAACTGCAGCGTCGCGGCCTGTTCCGGACCGAATATCCCGGCTCGACCCTGCGCGACTCGCTCGGTCTGAAGACGGTATAGCGGAGCGCGAAGCGGTCATCGGAGCGGGTTGTAGCGCGCGCCGATGACCGTTTCGCGCTCCAGAGCAGCCCGACGTGCCTGCTGCCGACGACGTGCGCGCTCGAACCGATCGACGACGACGTGGAATCGCGACAGCTCCGCCCAGTTCCAGCGGATCACCTCCAGCCCGAGATCCCGTAGCGCATCCTCGCGCTCCTTCTCAGCGAGCAGATCGTGGCGCTCGGTGTACTTTCCGGCACCGTCGAACTCGCCGACGATGCCGAGTTCGCGCCACAAGAAGTCCACGCGGTACCGGCGTCCGTCACGAACGACGATCTCGTGCTGCAGGTCGGGCATCGGTAGACCCGCCTCGATCATGTGCAGCCGCGACAGCGACTCCCCGACACTCTCGCTCCGGCCGTCGACGAGGCGCGCGACCGACTCCGCCGCGACGATCCCGGTCCTACCTCGACATGCAGCAAGGATCCGGGGCAGGTCGAGATGCGCCGTCGGATCCGCACGCAACGCCGAATCGCCGATGACGAGAGCACGCGGACGCGACAGCGTGCGCGCGACGTCGACGACGGTACGAGCGAGCGACGTGACGCGCAGACCGTCCACGTCGACGACGTCGCCGTCCAGGTCGGAGGTGTGGATGTGCAGGTCGTCGCTCACCCGGCAGCTGCGCGTCGGTGGGCGCGTGACGTGGATCCGTCCCAGCGGCGCGTCCCACACGTCGAGGCCGTGGACGACCGCGGCCGTCACATGACTGAGCGCCTCGTCGACATCGAGACGAGAGCCGACGAGGCGTGCCCGGGCGAGGTGAACTCCCACGGGGCCGAGGGCGTCGACGTCCTCTCGTGTCATGTACGTGCCGCGAGCGATCCTGACGAGCCCGCCGTGCCGGAGCCGTGTGCGCACCGCACGATCCGATATGCCGGCCTCGGCGAGCATCGCCCTCGTCCACACCTGTCGGGTCATGGACCCGATCTTCGGGCACGGCCGGACCCGATCCGGGGCCGTCGCACTCCGATCGCCTCGGTCTGTGGAGAACACGAATGCCTGTGGACAACCACGTGACGCGGCCGTGCTCGCCCACCGGACGCCGGTACGATCAGCCTCCCGGCGTCGGCACGGGAGTGCTTTCCTCCGCTCCGGGAGCGCGTGCCGGATCGCTCGGCGCCTGATAATCGGAGCCGTAGAAGATCGGCAGGATGCCCTTGACGAGGGTCAGCGCCGAACCTTCACCCGAGGGCACCGTCGACAGATTCGTGGCGATGACGATCGTCAGGTCGGTGTCGGGGTCGTGTCCCATGAAGGTCATGAAGCCGGGAAGCTGACCGTCGTGCCCGAGCAGGGGACCGAACTGCGCCATGCCGAGTCCGTATCCGGCGGTTCCCCCGCCCACCGACTGCACGCTGTCGAGCCGGGTATTCTGCATCTGCTCATCGAGCAGACCGCCGCCGACCAGTGCCTTCACATAGGTGGTCATGTCGTCGACGGTGGAGATCGCGGCGCCCGCGGTCCACGCCCAGGAGGGATTGTCGTCGGTCACGTCATTCGGCTTCAGTGTTCCGGCGAGCGCTGCGGCCTGCTGGTCGTCCGGCAATTCGAAGGTATCGATGGTGGAGACGTTGGTGCCGAACATGTAGCCCCGCGGATGCGGATCCGGGATCGAGGAATCCTCGATCGCCGGGAACGAGGTGTTCCCGAGTTCGAGTGGAGCGAAAATGCGCTCGTCGAACGCATCCGCCACCGGCATGCCCGTCAGTTCCTCGATGACGAGCCCGAGCAGCACCGTATTGGTGTTGCTGTATTCGAACTGTTCCCCGGGCGGGAAGTTCACGGGCCGAGAGAACGCGATCTGCAGCAACTCCTCCTGCGTCCACACCTTCTCGGGTTCGCGGTCCAGTGTCGCATTGAACTCCGGGTCGAAGGTGTAGCTGTACAGGCCGCTCCGCATCTCGGCGAGCTGCGCGATGGTGATGGTGTCGCCGTTCGGGACACCGTCGATGTACTTCGAGATCGGGTCCTCGAGCGACACGCGACCTTCCTGCACCAATTGCAGGATGGCGGTGACGGTCATCGTCTTCGTGTTGCTCCCGATCCGGAAATGATCGTCGGCGGAGATCGGATCGTCGGTGTCGAGGGTGGACGTGCCGAACGTGCCGGTCCAGTCACCGCGGTCGGGGGAGCTGATCTGTATCACCGCGCCGGGAATGGCGTTGTCGCGCATCAACCGGTCGACGGTCGATTCCACCTCCGCCACATACTCGGGCCCGGCCTCCTCGGAGGAGGCAGGGGGCGTCGCGGATTCGGGCTCGGTGGTGTCGGAACTGCACGCCGAGACGGCCAGTACGACCACCGCCACGAGTGAGGTTGCGAGTGTCTTCATCGATCGTCTGCTTTCGGGATCGGTGGTCCCCGAAAGAGCAGGGGACTCTGTGGTGGTGTCACGAATCCGGACATGTCCCGCTGTCGAGGTGAATTTTTCACCCCCTCCGAACGATTCCGATCGCAGTGTCCCTCATGTCATCCTTGGAACAGGGCCGAATCCGTGTACGGAGGTCAGATCATGAAGGCACTGGTGTTCCACGGGCCGGGGAAGCGATCCTGGGAGGACGTTCCCGACGCAACCATCCAGGACAGTACCGACGCGGTGGTGCGGGTCGACGCGGTCACCATCTGCGGCACCGACCTGCACATCCTCGGGGGGGATGTGCCCGAGGTGACCGACGGCCGGATCCTCGGCCACGAGGCCGTCGGCACCGTGGTCGAGGTGGGGGACGGAGTGCAGACACTCGCTCCCGGCGACCGAGTGCTCGTCTCGTGTATCACCGCGTGCGGTACGTGCCGCTTCTGTCGCGAGAGCCGGTACGGGCAGTGCCTCGGAGGCGGCGGCTGGATCCTCGGGCACCTGATCGACGGCACCCAGGCCGAATTGGTCCGAGTTCCGTACGCCGACAATTCGACCCACCGCATTCCCGACGGCGTGAGCGACGAGCAGATGCTCATGCTCGCCGACATTCTGCCCACCTCCTACGAGGTCGGCGTACTCAACGGCTGTCTTCGACCGGCCGACGTCGTCGTCGTCATCGGAGCCGGACCCATCGGACTCGCCGCGATCCTCGCCGCACGACTGTTCAGCCCGAGCCGCATCGTCGCCGTCGACCTCGCCGACAGTCGCCTCGACGCGGCGAAGGCGTTCGGGGCTAACGTCGTGGTCAACAGCGGTCGCGAGGACGCGGCGGCCGTCGTCCGAGATCTCACGGGAGGTCTCGGCGCCGATGTCACCGTGGAGGCCGTCGGCTATCCCGAAACGTTCGAGCAGGCGGTCGCGCTCGTCAGGCCGTGCGGACACGTCGCGAACATCGGCGTGCACGGCAAACCTGCGACCCTGCACCTCGAGGACATCTGGATCAAGAACCTGACGATCACCACCGGCCTGGTCGACACCTACTCGACGCCCACACTGATCGGTCTCGTGAGCAGTGGTCAGCTCGACACGTCGCCGATGATCACGCACCGGTTCGCGCTCGACGAGTTCGAACAGGCCTACGACGTGTTCTCCCGTGCCGGCGAGACCGGTGCGCTGAAAGTACTCCTCACGGCCGGGTCGTGACGCTCATTCCTGCTGATCGGCGATATCGAGAAGTTGCTGGATCTGCTCCGGCTCGACCCCCGGAGCGAACCCGGCGAGACGACCGAGCGGCATCGACGCCGCCATCTTCAGAACACTCTCGTCGACCCCGACCTCGCCGCCGAGCGAACCGAACGCCTGCAGGACGATCTCGGCGGCCGCGGGGTTCTGGAACAGTTCTCCGAGAGACGACTCCATCGTCAGCGGAATTCGCACCGCGTCGCCCGTCACGTCGACGGTGAGCGTCTGCCGGATGTCGCGGCTCGACGCACCGATGTCGATGCTGTACGTGCCACCTTCGACCACCCAGGAATCGACGCGGGTGTCCCAGTAGGCGAGGTCGTCGCGTCGGATACTCACGGCCACACGTTGCGATTCGCCGGAATCCAGACGGACCTTGGTGAAGCCCTTCAACTCTCGCGGCGCCCGAGCAACGGACGAACCGGGTGCACCGGCGTACACCTGCACGACCTCGGCGCCCGCACGCCCACCCGTGTTGGTGACGGTGACGTGCACCGTGAGATCGCCGTCGGATTCCACAGCGGCATCGGAGTATTCGAACGTCGTGTACGACAAGCCGTGACCGAAGGGGAAGGACACGTCGAGGCGACGCGCGTCGTACGAGCGGTATCCGACGAACAATCCTTCTCCGTACCGCACATGGCCGTGTTCGCCCGGGAAGTTCGTGTGCGCCGGGGTGTCCTCGAGCCGGATCGGGACGGTCTCCGCGAGGCGGCCGCTCGGATTCACGTGCCCGTAGAGCACGTCGGCGACGGCGCCGCCACCGGCCTGCCCGAGCAGCCACCCTTCCACGATCGCCGGAACACGGTCGGCGAAGCCGCTGAGCCGCACGACACCGCCGTTCGACAACACGACGACGACGTTCGGGTTCGCCGTCAGCACAGCATCGAGCAGCGCGGTTTGACGCTGCGGGAGTTCGAGGTCGTCGCGGTCGAAACCTTCGGATTCGAGTTCGGCGGGTACACCGAGGAACGCGACCGCGATATCGGCGTCTGCGGCACGCTTCACTGCCTCATCGACGAGTTCGGCCGAGTCCGATCCGTCGAGCGCGTAACCGGCGGCGAAGGGAACGTCCCGGCCGGACAGCGACCGGATCTCGTCGAGCGCGTTGTCGAGGCGCGTCGGTTCGATCCGGGACGATCCAGCGCCCTGGTAGCGCGGCGTGCGGGCCAGTTCGCCGATCACCGCAATGTTCGCGTCGGTGGCGAGGGGGAGCAGGTCGTTCTCGTTGCGGAGCAGCACGATGCTCTGCCCGGCCACCTCGCGTGCGAGGGCGTGATGGGCATCGGCGTCGAAGGTCGCGCGGGGATCGGACGCAGCGACGGCCTTCTGCACCAGTTCGATCACCCGCGCGGCTGCCGTGTCGAGGACCGATTCGTCGACCGTGCCCGCCCGTACCGCCGCGACGATCTCGGCGTCCGTACGACCTCCTGTGGACGGCATCTCGAGATCCAGACCTGCCGCGAGGGACGCGACGCGGTCGTCGACAGCACCCCAATCACTCACGACCAGACCCTCGAAACCCCACTCGTCGCGCAGGACGTCGGTGAGCAACCACGGGTTACGGGACGAGTACACCCCGTTGATCCGGTTGTACGAGCACATCACCGTCCACGGCTGCGCGTCGCGCACGACCCGCTCGAAGGCACGCAGGTAGATCTCCCGCAGTGGCCGCGGGTCGACGTCGGCGGAGACCCGCATCCGGTCGGTCTCCTGGTTGTTCGCCGCGAAGTGCTTGAGTGACGCACCGACACCCTGCGACTGCATGCCGTGCACGAGCGCAGCGCCCAGAACACCCGAGAGCAGCGGATCCTCCGACAGGTACTCGAAGTTCCGGCCGCACAAGGGGGAGCGCTTGATGTTGATACCGGGCCCGAGCAGGACACCGACCTGCAGTGCGCGGGCCTCCGCGCCCAACGCCGCGCCGACGCGCTCGAGCAACTCCGGGTCGAAGGAACACCCCAGCGCGACGGCAGGCGGGAAGCAGGTCGCGGGCACGGACGAGTGCAGACCGAGATGGTCGCCCTCGGCGGTCTGCTTCCGCACACCGTGCGGCCCGTCGGTGAGCATGATCGAGGGGATGTTCTCGCGCGCAACCGGTTCGGTGTGCCAGAAGTCGAGGCCGCTGGTGAGCGACGCCCTCTCCTCGACGGTCAGTCGCGCCACGATCTCGAGGGGTGAGCGGAGGGCCGGTTCGGTCATGAGACTCCTTCTCGAAGCGCGGTCGGATCCATCCTGGTCGAGTCTCGATCATGTCCGATCGCGCCGGTGAAGGCGCGGGCAAGTTCCTCCATCACGTGCGGCCACGGAATCCGCTCCTGCTCGAGGCGGAGTCGTTCCACGCGCAACCGCGTGAAGACCTCATTTTCCGCGGGCGTCAGTCGCATCGGCACGTGCGAGCTGGGGGACGGTTCCTCTACCGCGAGAGCACTCCACGCTTCCAGGGTGTGGAGGTCCATGAGGAAACTGCGCACGTCAGGCAGGTAAGCGCGGAAACGGTCGAGAATCACGAAGCCGTGCGTGTCGAGATCACCCCAGTAAACGACATCCGAGTCGGCGAGCCAGGATAGTGCGGCCAGTTCGTGCACTGCGTAACCACTGCCGTGTACGGCCACGGTGCCCGGCAGATCAGGCAGCGCATGGAGGCCCTCTTTGTTCTCGAGGACCAGTATGCGCTCCGGGTGGAGCGGCAACTCGGCGAGCTCGTCCAGCGGCGCTGCACAATGTCGCGGTGCCGTGGGTAGCAAGGTGCGGTCACAAACCGCAATTTCGCACAATCGAGGCACCGAACGCACACCGAGGTCACGATTCCCCACAGCGCCTTCGAGAAGTACCTCGACCAGTCCGCGATGCCGCGAAATCCACTTGGTATCCACACCGGGCACCGGAAGCTGCCGAATGAAAACGCCCGAAGCCGGATGGTCGGCCAGCCACCGGACCACGCCGACAAGGCGCACGAAGTCGGCTTCGCCGAGTTCGAGCCACCGTGAAAGCGTCGAGCCGATCGCGTCGGCAAGCGCGGGGGTACCGGGTGCCAGAATCTCCACCAACTGCACCCGCCGGGCGGTGAGCCTGTGCCATTCGGACATCCGGCCTGCCGCGGCGGCAATCTCACCGGGACCTGCAAACACGACCCGCACCGGCACATCCTGCGTGCCGAAGCTCGGCCAGCGCCGCGTCTCCCAGTGCACGCGACCGATTCCGCGGTGCATCTGCCAGGCGCGCACCCATGCGACCACGGCGTCGGGATCCTCCGCGACCTGCCGTTCCGAGGGTGGGTGCAACGCAATCGACAGTGAATCGGATTCGGCTGCAATTGGATCGGCCACCCACTTGCTGCGACGATTCCGGTAGGCCGTCTCTGCCCTGGTACTTACGGCTGACGGCGGCACGCACACTGTACTCACTCGCGGGACTCCTCCGCGCTGCGGATCGGCAACAAGGCCAGCTGCGAGTACTTCTTGTCCCTGATGCTCACCGCGGCCACCCCATCAATGTAATCGTCGAGGGTTTGCAGCAACTTCAGCGGCGTCGCGAGCACCATATGGAAACCGAATCGGGTGAACACGTCGAGTGCTCGCCGCGTGTACGCAGGATCTGCACGGTCGAATGCCTCGTCGAGGATCACCGTGCCGTAGCGCGGCAACTCTTCCCCCGATGCCGCCAGCTGATAGCGCAGGGCGGCGGCGAGACAGAAGAACACCAGTTTCTGGGCCTGCCCACCCGACAGGCCGGAGCTGGAGTCGTGGAAATTGACGTCCACGCCCTCCCCGTCGACCTCGACTCCGATGAAGCCGACGTGCAGGCGGGTGTCCAGTACCAACTGCCGCCAGCGCCGGTCGGCGGGTTCGCCCGAGTCGAGGCGTTCGAGGATCCGCTCCATCTGTTCGAACCGTTGCTCGGCGGCGACCCGGTCCTCTTCCTTGAACGAGCCGCTGACAATGCGCTGCAGTTCCGCGAGGAAATCGGCCGCGGCAGGCGAACGCCGATCCTTCACATCGATCCGCAGAGTCCGGTCGGTGTCGAACGGAGAACGCCGGAGCGATTCGTTCACCGGCTCGATACGGGAACGGATCTCGCCCGGTGCCCTGCGGATCGCGCGGGCCAGCTCTCCGATGTTGCGGCTCGATTGGTCGTTGAGTAGCCGGAAGAACTCGTCCTCGTATGCGGGTAATCCGTCGTTGCGCAGTCGAGTGAGCACCGCGAGAGCATCGTCTACGTACTCTGCGTCGGAGCGCATCTCGGCGCGTCGTGACTCCCATTCGGCGAGATAGGCGGTGAGGATCGCGGTGATGCGCCGCTCGGCGTCCGTGGTTCTCGTGAGCGCCGCACGGTGCTCGTCGGTGATGGTTCGTCCGACGGTATGCAGCAACCGGTCGATGTTCTCGCTCGTCGGTCGACGTGCGGCAGCATCGAAGCGTGCGCGGATGCGCTTGTCGATCCCGTCGGGGACCGCCGAATCGGCGTGTGCTTCCACTTCTGCAAGCCGCTGCCGAGTGTGCTCCACATCGCCACGGTGGCGTTCGAGACCGGATCCGGCTGCGGTATACGCTGCGCGGGCCTCCTTCTCCTCGGTTTCCGCACGGGCAAGATCGAGCGTGAGCGAGGCGTACTCGGCATTGCCCTGCAACCATCCCTCGAGTCGATGCTCGATCGCGCCAACCGCTGCCTCGGCCGCTTCGACGTCGATGTCGGCCCAGGTCGTGTCGAGGATGATCTCCGCCGCGTGTCGACGCTGCTGTACCGTGCACTCTGCGTGCTCGAGCAACTCCTGCCGACGTTGCAGGCGGGCGATCTCGGATTCGACCTCGCCGATGCGGCGACGCAGATCGGAGAGCTTGGTTTCGTTGTCGAACCCGAGCACCCATCGGCTGCGGTCGTCGACGCGGTACCTGTCGTCCTTCTCGTGCCGCTCGCCGCCGTGCTTGACCTGACCGGCCCGGGTCACGCCGCGCGGCACACCTCGCAGGTCGTCGACGGTCGCCACGCACGCATAGTCGAAACGCTCGGCGAGGTGGTGCTGCAGCCACGCTGCGAGCGGTCCCGGCCGCACGTCCAGTTTTCGAACCAGCGATTCGTCACCGCTCGCCGGGGTGGCAGGCCGGCCGGAACGAGTACGCACCCGGCGGTACACCAACCGGGTGCCGAGATGCTGCGCGTCGACCACTGCTGCAACGCGTGAATAATATTCGTCGGGTACGAGCATCGTGCGAGCAAGCCCGCCGAGTACGCGCTCGATGGGGCCGGTCCACTCGGCATGCTCGGAGCGCACTTCGAGGAGTTCGCCCGCGAAGTGCAACATGTCTTCGCTGAGACCAGCTGCGGTGCAGACCAGTTCGCGTATCCGCAGTAGAGCGGGATCGAGATTGGAGCGTCGCCGGGCGAGCAGCTCTCGGTCGGCGATGAGTTGTCGGTGTTCGGAACGCAGTGTGCCGAGTGCTCGCACCACCTCGTACACATCGTTTCTGCGTGTACCGACTGTCGCGTCGAGCTCACGCAACTCCGTTTCGAGCTGGGCTCGCAGATGCGCGAACTCCTCAGCGGTGGTCGGTGCCTCTGCTTCCCACGATCCGACGGCGGTGTCGAACCTGCTCCGTGACTGTACGGTCCGAGTCAGGTCGGCTTCCGCCGCGTCGCGTTGCAGCCTGAGAGTGGACAACCGTCCACCGTCGGTGGTTTCGAGCCGCACCCGCAGATCGAGGGTGCGCTCGGCCGCGCGCTCGGCTTCGACCGAGGTCTTGTCGACGGCAGTCTGCAACAGTCCGATCTGTGCGTAGGCCTCGTCGAGCTTCTCTCGCAGCAGATCCACCGTCATCCGGGCATGCACGGCGTCGAGGTGGTCGTTCTCTTCCTGTAGTTCGCGTTGTTGCTGGAGGCCTCGGCGGCGAACCTCCGCGAGACCGACAAGGGGATCGAGTGCCTCGACTTGCCGACGCGCGTCGACGACGACACGGTGCGCCTCGCGCAGGTCGCGGAACTGGGACGTCGCGCGATCGGCCATCGCGAAGGTGTCGGGCTCGTCGAGCATGTAGTCGCGCAGCAACTGATCGAGACTGTTCAGACTCTTGGCCGACAGTGTTCGGTGCAACAACCGTTGGGCCGCCTCCGACGAAATGCCCAGCTTCGTGCGGAAGGCGCGAGCGAACGCCGTGTAACTGGGATTGACAGTAGCCCCGGGCCAACGCTTTCGGATGCCCCGGGTGTCGATACCGCGGCCCGCGAACGGCTCGAGATCGATCAGGTCGAAATCAAAATCGAAGATCAGATGCAGGTGAGAGACATCGTTGTTCGCGTTGGCTCCACGCCGCAGGTGCATGAGCTTGACGAGCGTCACGGGCGCGGCACCGTCGCCGGTGCGGTAGGTGAGCGCGACGGCACTCCAGGTGGCGCCCGTACGTAGATAGGAAGCGGTCAGGGAGTCGGTATCGACGTCGGCTTCGCGCCGCCACGCACCGCGGATGTAACTGACGAAGTTGCGCCCGGAACCGGCCGCGGATTCCTGCGCGGCCGCGTTGAATCGGACACTGCCGCCCGGCATGAGCACCGTGGAGATCGCATCGATGAGAGTGGATTTTCCGGATCCCGACGCGCCGGTGATCAGGAAACCCTTGCGCGCAATCGGAATGTCGTGGTGACCGTGTAAGGTTCCCCAATTCACCACCTGCACGCGGGCAAGCCGGAACTGGGACGGGTGGGGAGGGGTGGCCGTCACGGCTGACTCTCCGCGACGATGTGCCGGAACTCCGCTTCCACAGCAGCAACCTGATCGGCATCGAACAACTGCCGCAACACCGGAGAGACTTCCATCCGACCCTCCGTCGACGTCGACGCGAGAAGGCTGTACTTCTTCAACTTCTCCCACGAAGCGTTGACCCTGCGCCGGAAACCGGCCGGGTCGGTACTCGTGGCCGCACGGTACATCTCGAGCTGCCCGGCCATTTCGTCGAAATCGACGATGACCCGATCACCGGGTTGTGCGCGGAGGAGCAGCTGCCGCAGCGACAACAGCATCACGGTGTCCATGAATGTCAATCGCTCGGTGCGCAACACTGCGGGGGCCTTGTGATCGCCGGTTTCGGCGGGACGGGTGAATGCGAGCTGTTCGTCCTCGTCGACGACGAGATCGAGAAACACATCGGCCAACCGAGAACGCAGCACGCGCTCGTCGCGGATCACCGTCCGCCACACCTCGGGATGCTTGCCGGCGGTAATGAGCGGACCCTTGAGGAGCTGGACCAATGCGCGCCGGGTGTCGAGTTCGAGTTCGCCGGTGTCGCCGGGATACAGCCCGGTCGTGGTGTCGGTCATAGGCTGTCCTGTTCCAAGGTGGTGAAGGCAGGATCGGTGGGATCGAACAGATGCCGGCGTACCGTGGCCACCCGTTCGACGCCGGATGGGGAGCTCCAGCAAATCTCCTCATCGCCCTCCACGCGGTGTCCGTGCTCGACGGCGAGAACCAGAAGCCCGATGGCGCTTGCCAACCCTTGGGTTGCGGGATGTTCGCGCAGGACCTCGCCGATCGTCGCGCTACCGCGCACGCGCAGTGTGGCCGCTATGCTACCGACCAGCTCGTCCATGTCGATTTCCGATTCGCGGACGATGCGCCGCAGATCGTCGAGGTCGACCTCACCTGGCGTCTGCGACACCACCGGTTCGGCCACCAGATCGTCTGCGGGATTGTGCAACTGTAATGCCGCGACCGATTCGATACTCATGCCGATCCGCACCAGGTCGAGGTCGAGCGGTTCATAAGGCTTGCGGTGGGGTGCCACCTGCAGAGCGTGCTGTTGCGCCGAGCGCAACAGACGTTGCAATCGGCGATGTTCCTCGTAATGGCGGGACTGCACGAAATGCCGCAGTGAGCGTGACAGCGACGTCATCGTCGCATGCACTTCGCCACCTGCGTCCTCCATCTCGGTGAGCAAGGATCGGAACCGATGACGTTGCTCGGGAGACAGGCTCCGGGCGAACGGACGAGTCAGTACCGCCTCGATCCAGTCGTCGAGCTGTGCAGACCGTTCAGGATCGATGATCATGTCGTAGAACCCGGTGAAGCTGCGTCCAGCATCGGAACTGCCGATGAGGTCGACACCTCGGAAGACCTCGCCCAGAGTGTCGCCGCGGTCGCCTTCGTCGTCGAGGATCCGTGCGCGCAACTCGCGATTGAGCCCTTCGAGTTCGGCCCGTACTCGTGCGAAATCCCCGGGGATCTCGCCGGCAAGCGCGAGGATCTCCGACACGCGTTCCGCGGCCCGTGGGCCATCGAGGACAGGGAAGTCGCCGGATTCCACCGCTGCGATCTGCCGGTCGAGTGCGTCGCGCTCGGCCCGCAGCGTTGCCAGACGGGTTTCGCTCCGTGGGTCCGAATCGCGAGCCAGCGCCTGCAACTGGCTCGACAGGGTTGTCAGTCGTGATTCCGTGATCGAACTGGTGTCGGTCGTCAGTTGCGCAACGAAATTCAGTGCGACGAATGCGGACTCGGTCGGCTCCAGCGTCTCTTCGCGCGAGCCCGTATCGGCACGTCGGAGCAGAAATCCGGCGCGCACCCAATCTGCGCAGTAGGCCTGGGCGGTGCGTGGAAGGTCGAATCCCTGGTCGCGGAGGTCCTGCAGGTCTGCGTCGAGGCGGGCGAACAGTTCGGGGGCGGGAAGTCGCCGGGTTCCCCGATCGAAGTGTCGTCCCAGCATCCCGAGGATTGCGGGGGCGTGGTCGGCGCGCAGCAGCGTCCACGCGGCGTGCTGATCGCGCAGCCGCGTCAGGCGGTACAGGTCGGCAGTCGACACAGCTTCCCTCTCGCTTCGATCGCGCCCATGGTGGCACACGCCTACGACAACCGTCTCCTACGGGATCGGCTCGATGTCGGGGCGGTGACGACAGTGTCGGTAACAAGGGCCACAATGTCCGACCGTGTCGGTTTTCGTCGGGGGATGAAAGCGATCGGAGGATGACGTGATCGAAGTGCACGCACCCGCGGAGGGCGCCATGACGTTGCCCCGCGACCATCGATGGGTGGTGGTCGACGTCGAAACCTCGGGTGTGCGGTCCAACGCCCACAGGGTCCTGAGCGTGGCCGCCCTCGTGTTGCGCGAGGACGGCTCTGTCGAGCAGGAGTTCTCGACCCTCGTCGACCCCGGCTGCGACCCGGGACCGGTGCACATCCACAACCTCACGCGGGAGCGCCTCACCGGGTCGCCGCGCTTCGAGGACATCGCCGGTGAACTGGCCGGGATTCTCGACGGCGCCACGATCGTCGCCCACAACGCGTCGTTCGACTACGGATTCCTCGACGCCGAGTTCCGTCGGGCCGGCACGTCGCTGCCGGCGGAGCACCGTCTGTGCACGCTCGCGTTGTCGCGCCGGCTCGAACTCGACGTCCCCAACTTCCGATTGGCGACCCTTGCGCAGCACTGGCAGGTCCACCAGCTGCAGGAGCACGACGCCTACGACGACGCGCGCGTCCTGTCGGAGATCTTCCTGCGCAGCGCCGCGATGGCCGACAACCTGCAACTGCCGCTGCCCGTCGTCAACTGCCGCAGCCGCAAATCGGTGTATCCCGCATCCGTTCCGCGGGTCGCGTGCCAGTGGAAGAACCCGGGTCGCCTCGGCAACGATGGGCTCGTCCAAGGCATGAAGGTCGTGATCAGCGGCTCCACCGTCACTCCGCGGGTCGCACTCGCGAACCGGCTGACCGACGCCGGACTCGACGTGATGAACAACGCGAGCAGACAGACCAGCGTCGTGGTGTGCAACGACCCGACCGTGCAGACCGCCAAGGTCCGCAAGGCGATGGCCGAAGGCATTCCCGTGATCAGCGAACAGCAGCTCGAGGAGCTGTTGACGCGGGTGAGTCCGGGCGAATCGAAGGTTGCGACCGTCGTCGACATCATCCCGCCACCGGAACCGCAGGTCGCGGTGGTGCCCCCGGTCCGGCCGCCGACCGGACAGAAGCCCAAGCTGTGGACCGGACGTAAGGTACTGCTGCTCGGCGGCACGCACCTGCAGGCCGTCATGATGCGCTCGCGTCTCACCCAGCTCGGTGCCCGCCCGGCCCTCAACTTCACGGCCGCCGTCACCGACGTGCTGGTCCTCGACGGGGGAGAGGCCGACAAGCGGATGGCGCGGGTCGCGGCACGTGAGCTGCCCGTCCTGCGACCCGACGACGTCGATGCCGCAGTGGAGAACGGAGTGATGCCCCCGCACATGCGGGTGGAGTCACGGCTCACGGCGCCGGTGCTGTCCCGCGGTGAAGTGATCGACCTGCCGTCCGACAGTCACCGCTGGGCCGTGAACGTCGCCTGGAAGGCCGAAGCTGTCGGCGACGAATTCGATCTCGACATCGTCGCCTTCCTGCTCGGCGCCGACGAGAAGGTCGACACCGACGACGACTTCGTCTTCTACAACAATCCGCTCTACGACGACGGCGTCATCGAACTGACCATCGACGGTTCGAGTGAGCACTGCGTCCGCGTCGACCTCGCGGAACTTCCCGCCGAATGCGAACGCATCGCCATCGCAGCGGCCATCGACGGCAACCGCACCTTCGGCGAACTCGGCGCGGTATCGGTCGCGGTCGACAGTGAGACCGGCACCGCCGCGACCTTCGTGCTCGACGCCGGCACCACCGAACGCACCATGGTGCTCACCGAGATCTACCGCCGAGCCGACAAGTGGCGGCTGCGCGCAGTGGGGCAGGGATACGACGACGACCTCGCGGCCCTCGCACGCCGGTACGGGGTGGAAGTCGACGACTGATCTCTGCTTCGTCGCGCGGGTGGGGATCGACAGAGCACTGCAGAGCGCGAAATGGTCATCGGCGCGTGTTATTGCCCGCTCTGATGACTATTTGGCGCTCCGCTGTCGGGGTCGGTGGCGGCGAGTTGGCGGGCCCAGTCGGATTCGGTGTCGAGGAAGGCTTCCCCGCCGGTGGCGAAGGCGTCGCGGAGTTGGGTGAGGGCGTCGATGAACTGTTGCATCCGTTCTCTGGCCGACTCGGGTGTGCCTGCAGCTTTGCGTCGATAGCCTGCAGCAAGTTGTTGAGCGGAGTCGAAATCACCGAAGCCGTGGACGTCGGTGAGCCTAAAAGTGTGTTTGTACGACTGGTCGAACTCATCCAGCATGGTTTCGCAGATCCTTAGGATCTCTGCGACGACGTGAGGCTCGAGCCTGCTGAACTCCGGCATGTTCGTCCTGTTCGATGTCAGTTCGCGATGAAGGGTTCAACCGAGGCGACGAGGTTTTCCATGCCTGCACACCAATCGATTTGAGGTGCAGGGCCCGAGTGGTCGGTGTAGAGAACTCGGGTGACGAGTACAACTCCGAAATCTGTCTGCAGGGCGTACTTGCAGCCGTTTCGTGCGTCGGGGTCTACTTCTAGGAGCGCCGGTCTGCCGTTAATGCTTGTCTGGCTGGCAACATGTGCATTCTTTTGGAACTCCTCGTCCAAAGAGACATTGCCAGCCAGGATGTTGAGGCCGTATCCACGGCGCACGCCTGGGATGTGGTCCCTGTTGTCGTATGTGCAGCCGAGGAAGGTGTACGTCCCCATCGGCATGTCCGCGATTTCCTTCTTGGCCGCGTCGTACCCGGCCGCATTCATGACGTCATCGGGGATGTCGTAACAGGGATCGAAAGCGACGGGCGGGCGGCCGGAGTCGTCGGTGATGCGCGGGGTCCGGGTGGCCGACGTGGAAGCCTCGTCGCTCGTGGCCGGCTCCGCCGAACCCGGACTGCACGCCGTCGCCACTACCGCCAGTGCTGCGAGCGCGGCTGTTCCCCACCTACCCATGCGACCCCCCGATCGATTTGTCGGCAGACGCTAACACAACGGCTCGGCCCAGCACTCCGGAGCGCGAACTAGTCACAAGAGCGCGTTGTAGCGCGCTCCGATGACCGTTTCCCGCTCCGCGCGCTCATAGGTATCTGCAGGGTGGTCTGATTCGCAGGATCGGATTGATTGTGACCGCAATCGCAGATACTGTCTACACCGTTCCGAATAGCCAACGGGCGAGCGGATGGAAGTCGCATCGGTTGTTCCCCTTGCCCATTCGACCCCGATCGAATGCCAGCCGGACGCCGACACAACCGCTCGGGCGCGCGAAGTGGTCAGAGGTGCGCGTTATTGCGCGCTCTGATGACCGTTTCCCGCTCCGTTGTCGGGGTCGGTGATGGTGAGTTGGCGTGTCCAGTCGGATTCGGTGTCGAGGAAGGCTTCTCCGCCTGCCGCAAAGGCGTCGCGAAGTTGGGTGAGTACTTCTATGAACTGCTCGACGCGTTCCTTCGCGGATTCCGGGGTTCCAGCCGCCTTGCGGCGATACCCGGCGGCGAGCTGCTGTGCAGAGTCGAAATCGCCGAAACCGGCCGTGAATGCCAGTTTTTCGGTGACTCTTGCAGAGCTTCGGAACTCTTCGAGCATAACGTCGCATATACGCACGATCTCGGGGATGACTTCTGGTTCCAGCCTCACTGCCTCGGACATGCCTACTCCCCGCAGTATTCAGTCTTGGATGAATGGTTCCAATGTCGTTGCCAGATCCAGAACGCCCGCGCACCATTCATCTTGGGGGACTGCACCGGGGTAATCCTTGTGATAGATGCGACTCAGGCCCACGATTCCGAAGGTCGTCTGTAAGACGTATCGGCACGTGTCTCGCGCGTTCGGGTCGACTTCGACGAGTGCGGGCCGCCCATTTATCTGCACTGACTCGGCGACATGCCCGTTCCTTTTCAGTTCCTCGTCGAGTGTGACGTTCCCAGCCAGCACAAGCAGGTCGTAACGAGCCAGTACACCTGGGATGCTGATGGTTCCTTCGTAGGCGCAGCCGAGGAAGGTGTACGTCCCCATCGGCATGTCCGCGATTTCTTTCTTGGCCGCGTCGTACCCGGCTGCGTTCATGACGTCGTCGGGTATGTCGTAGCAGGGGTCGAAGGTGACTGGTGGTCGGCCGGAGTCGTCGGTGATGCGCGGGGTTCGGGTTGTCGTGGTGGCGGTTTCGTCGCCTACAGCGACGTCACCAGCTGAACCCGGGCTGCACGCCGTCCCCATGACAGCCAGTGCTGCGAGCGCGACGATGCCCCACCTGCCCATGCGACCCCCCGATCGATTGTCGGGCAGACGCTAACACAACCGTCCCGCTGTCGGGGTCGGTGGCGGCGAGTTGGCGGGCCCAGTCGGATTCGGTGTCGAGGAAGGCTGCTCCGCCGGTGGCGAAGGCGTCGCGGAGGTGGGTGAGGGCATCGATGAACTGCTGCATGCGTTCGCTCGCTGATTGTGGCGTTCCAGCGCCTTTGCGGCTATAGCCCGCAGCAAGTTGTTTGGCGGACTCGAAATCTCCGAATCCACGCGCGTCGTAGAGTCCGTCAGCGAGCGTCTTGGACTCTCGGAGTTCATCCAGCATCACCTCGCAGATTCGAAGTATCTCCGCGACCACACCCGGTTCGAGCCGCACGAAGGGCGACGACATCATCTCTCCTGACGATTCGACAGTTCAATCGGTGACATACGGCTCGATCGAAGACACCAACTCCTCGAAGTCGGTGCACCACTCTTCGATCGGCGGGCCCCCGGGATAATCCGGGTGGTAAAGCCTGTTCAAGATGACGACCCCAAAACTTGTTTGCAACAGGTAGCTGCATGTGAGGCTTCGATGGGGATCGACCCTCATCGCAGCAGGGCGACCGTTGATGGTCGTCGGTGTCGCTCCGGTCGGATTCTCCGCAAGCTGCTCGTCGAGAGACACGTTTCCTGACAACAAAGTGAGGTCGTAGCGAGCGAGCACCCCCGGGATCTTGACAGTGCCTTTGTAACGGCACCCCAGGTAGGTGTACGTCCCCATCGGCATGTCCGCGATTTCTTTCTTGGCCGCGTCGTACCCGGCTGCGTTCACGACATCGTCGGGTATGTCGTAGCAGGGGTCGAAGGTGACTGGTGGTCGGCCGGAGTCGTCGGTGATGCGCGGGGTTCGGGTTGTCGTGGTGGCGGTTTCGTCGCCTACAGCGACATCATCAGCTGAACCCGGACTGCACGCCGTCCCCATGACAGCCAGTGCTGCGAGCGCAACGATGCCCCACCTGCCCATGCGACCCCCCGATCGATTGTCGGGCAGACGCTAACACAACCGTCCCGGGCACTGCTCCGGAGCGCGAAATGGTCAGAGGTGCGCGTTATTGCGCGCCCTGATGACCGTTTCCCGCTCCGCTGTCGGGGTCGGTGATGGCGAGTTGGCGGGCCCAGTCGGATTCGGTGTCGAGGAAGGCTGCTCCGCCGGTGGCGAAGGCGTCGCGGAGCTGGATAAGTGCGTCGATGAATTGCTCGACACGCTCCTTCGCTGATTCCGGAGTGCCTGCAGCCTTCCGTCGGTACCCCGCCGCGAGCTGCTGTGCTGAGTCGAAGTCGCCGAAACCTTCGGTTCTGGTGAGCCATTCTGCGGTCGTTCGCGCGTCTTCGAACTCCGTGAGCATTGTGTTGCATATCCTCACGAGTTCGTCGATGACGCTGGGTTCGAGCCTGGTGGAACTCGACATGACCACCCTCTTCAGTTCGCGATGTGCGGTTCGATCGAGCCGACGAACTCCTCCATGCCCGCGCACCATTCGCTCTGGGGCGCCGGCCCTGGATGGTCTGTGTTGTACAGCCTTGTGACGAAGACCACGCCGAAGTCCGTTTGGAGTACATAAGTGCATGCATCCCGGTTTTCGGGATCCACCTCGAGTAGCGCGGATCGGCCGTTGATGGTCGCGCTGGTTGCTACATGCCCGTTCTTCTTCAACTCCTCGTCGAGGCTGACGTTTCCCGACAAGATGTTCAGGCTGTACCCCCGCCTGACTCCGGGGACAAGATCTTCCTTCTTGTATGTGCAACCGAGGAAGGTATGCGTCCCCATCGGCATGTCCGCGACTTCCTTCTTTGCCGCGTCGTACCCGGCCGCGTGCATGACGTCGTCGGGGATGTCGTAGCAGGGGTCGAAGGTGACGGGCGGTCGACCGGAGTCGTCGGTGATGCGCGGGGTGCGGGTGGTCGACGTCGTCGTCTCGTCTCCTGTGGCATCGTCCGCGGCGCTCGGACTGCAGGCCGTCGCGACTGCCGCGACTGCTGCGAGCGTGACGATTCCCCACCTGCCCATGCGACCCCCCGATCGATTGTCGGGCAGACGCTAACACAACCGCTCCGCTACCGCGTCAGCCCTGCTCGACCCCGCGCCAGAACTCGGGTAGTTCCGAGTTCAGTCGATCCTTTGCCTGCATGGGGAGCGAGTGCGTCGTGTCGGGAAAGACCAGAACCTCGGCATCAGCGAGTTGCCGTGCTCGATCGGCTGCTTTCTCGCTTCCGACGAGTGAATCACGCTCCGCGATAGCGACATAGGTGGGCATAACCAAAGCCGCAAGCTCGTCGTCGCTCAGGGGCGACGGGGTCGGTAGTGCGGCGGAGAAATGCTCCGAACCCTCCGAGATCATCGTCGCCATGGCGTCATCGGAGTCATAGTCGTCGACACCCCCGACCTTCGCGAGTGCCGTGTCCCGCCAATCGGTCGGAAGGCCCGGCAGTGTCGACACCGACGCCCAGAACAACATTCGGGCAGGGGGATAACCGAAGGTGAACACAGGCTCGAGCAGCGTCAGCGACCGGACTTTCTCGGGGAACTGCTTCGCGTAGGACGCTGCGCTCGCCCCGCCGAAGGAATGTCCGACGACATGAGCGGTCTCCACTCCGAGACCTGAGAGCGTGTCATCGATCCACAGCGCCTGGTCGTCCGTGGAGGTCAGAGGTACCGCCTGGACGGACAAGCCTGCGTCGCCGAGAGCATCGAACGCGAGAACGCGGTGCTCGGGGAGGAAGCCCGGAAGGTTCTCGCCCCACATCGGCACACCCGACGCGCGGCCCGGGACGAGAACGACGG
Organism: Rhodococcus sp. 852002-51564_SCH6189132-a; assembly: GCF_001665495.1. Lineage (NCBI taxonomy): Bacteria > Bacillati > Actinomycetota > Actinomycetes > Mycobacteriales > Nocardiaceae > Rhodococcus > Rhodococcus sp. 852002-51564_SCH6189132-a. Next base: position 91,528 of record NZ_LZMJ01000004.1, on the reverse strand, counting down.
GCACCGAGTCGACCGTCCGAGGCGACGTCCATTCGTAGACGCGGACCGTGCCGAACCGAGTAGGAACGTCATGAACTGCAGAAGGTGGCGGCAGCGCAGACATCGCTCTCTCGTAGGCAGCGACGTAACCGGCCCGACCGGAATCACTGCGGAAGTGGCCGACTCCCGGCGCGCCGAAGAAGAACTGATAGGCGGCGACCAGGCCGACGACTGCGAGTATCGCGACCAGCGCCGTGCCGGCGCGTCGAAGAAATCTGTTCGATCGAGTGCGCTGGGTCATCGGGAGCCTCTGATCGTCGACGTTGCAATATGTTCATATTGTATCGTGGGATCATGCCGAGAGTCGTCGACCATGCGCAACGCCGTAGGGAGATCGTGTACGCGCTGTGGGCGGTCATCCACGAGCGAGGAATCGACGGCGTGACCTTCCAGGCGGTGGCGGCCGCCGGGGGAGTGTCGATCGGCCGTATCCAGCACTACTTCGATTCCAAGGAACACCTCATCCGTACGGGCGCCGAATTCATGGTCGCCGAGGCCGAAAAACGCTACGAACGAGCAGAATCCGATCCGCAGGCAGCGCTCGTCGCGCTTCTCGCTCAACCAGTCCCGACGGACGAAGCCGGACGTCTCGGGGTGTCCGTCTGGTATGCCTACCTCGCCAAGTCCGCGAGCGACCACTGGATCCGTGCGTTCCTGGAAGAGTCGACAAAAGGCACAACAGAGGAGGCCCGGCGACTCCTCGAAGAACTGGGCATGCCACCCGACAAGGCGCGAACGGAAGCCCTACGCCTCGTCGCACTCGGCAACGGCATCACACAGGCCGTCCTGGTCGGCGTCACGGAACCGCCCGACGGCATCGCTCTCATCACCGACGAGGTCGCACGCACCACCAGCTGAACCCACGTGATTGCCGCGCAGCGGAACGGGCTACCCATTCGGGTAACCACCGGAAACATCGCAGTCGGGAGGCACGTTCATGAGTGACGACAGTTTCGGCACGCGCGACACCCTGAAGGTCGACGACACCGACTATCGCATCTATCGCATCGACAAGGTCCCGGGCTCGGAGCGATTGCCCTACAGTCTCAAGGTCCTGCTGGAGAACCTGCTGCGCACCGAGGACGGGCGACTGGTCACCAGGGAGCAGATCGAGGCCGTCGCGGGTTGGGATCCGAAGTCGACGCACAACCCGGAGATCCAGTTCTCTCCGGCACGCGTTCTCATGCAGGACTTCACCGGCGTGCCGTGCGTTGTGGACCTCGTCGCGATGCGCGACGCCATGACCCAGCAGGGCGGCGACCCGAAGCGCATCAACCCCCTGATCCCCACCGAGCTGGTCATCGACCATTCGGTGATCGCCGACGTCTTCGGCACCGAGGACGCATTCCGGATCAACACCGACCTCGAGTTCCAGCGCAACCGCGAGCGCTACGAGCTGCTGCGCTGGGCGCAGGGAGCGTTCGACGACTTCAAGGTGGTCCCGCCCGGCACCGGCATCTGCCATCAGGTGAACCTCGAGTACCTGGCCCGCGTCGTCTTCACGCGGGAGGACGAGGACGGCGGGCTCGTCGCCTATCCCGACTCGCTCGTCGGCACCGACTCGCACACCCCCATGATCAACGGCCTCGGCGTCGTCGGCTGGGGTGTCGGCGGCATCGAAGCCGAAGCGGCGATGCTGGGCCAGCCGGCATCGATGCTGATCCCGCAGGTCGTCGGCTTCAAGCTCACCGGTGAACTGCAGGAGGGCACCACGGCGACCGACCTCGTGCTCACCGTCGCCGAGATGCTCCGCAAGACAGGCGTGGTCGGCAAGTTCGTCGAGTTCTTCGGCCCCGGCGTCGCCAACGTGCCCCTCGCCAACCGCGCGACCATCGGCAACATGAGTCCCGAGTACGGCTCGACGATCTCGATCTTCCCGATCGACGACGCGACCCTCGACTACCTGCGTCTCACCGGTCGCGACGAGGGGCAGATCCGCCTCGTCGAGGCGTATGCGAAAGAACAGGGTCTGTGGCACGACCCCGATCGCGAACCCGACTACAGCGAGGTCGTCGAACTGGATCTGTCGAAGGTGCGACCGTCCGTCGCCGGCCCGAAGCGACCGCAGGACCGCATCCCCGTCGCCCTCGCGCCGAAGGCCGTGACCTCGCTGCTCAACGGTGAGGAAGTGCCCGACGTCGTCTCCCGCGTCCAGGACTCGGGTGTCGACGAGGGCGTGCTCGAATCATTCCCTGCCAGCGACCCGGTGTCGGTGCGCAGCGAGGACTCCCGCGACGAGCCGCGCGACCCGGTGCCCGACGACGCCGACACCTCGGCGCCGCCGTCGAAGAAGGTCCCGGTGCGGGTCGGGGACGGCGACGAGTTCGAACTCGACAACGGACACGTGGTGATCGCGGCGATCACATCGTGCACGAACACGTCGAACCCGTCGGTGATGATCGGTGCGGCGCTGCTCGCCAAGAAGGCCGTGGAGAAGGGGCTGCGGAGCAAGCCGTGGGTGAAGACCACGCTGGCTCCGGGGTCGCGGATCGTCACCGACTACTACGAACGTTCGGGTCTGACGCCCTATCTCGACAAGCTCGGCTTCAATCTCGTCGGTTACGGCTGCACGACCTGCATCGGCAATTCCGGCCCGCTTCCCGACGAGATCGCGGCCGCGATCGACGAGCACGACGTCAACGTCTCGGCCGTGCTGTCGGGCAACCGCAACTTCGAGGGACGCATCCATCCGCAGACGAAGATGAATTTCCTCGCGTCGCCGCCGCTGGTGATCGCGTATGCGCTGGCCGGGTCGATGCTCGTCGACCTCTTCAATGACCCGCTCGGCACCGACAGCGAGGGCAACGAGGTCTACCTGCGCGACATCTGGCCCACGACGCAGGAGATCCAGGAGGTCATCGACGACGCGGTGCGCGCGGAGATGTTCGAGACCGGCTACCAGGACGTCTACACCGGTGACGAGACGTGGCGGAACCTCGACGTGCCCGACAGCGAGGTGTTCGAATGGAAGGACGAGTCGACGTACGTGCGACGTCCTCCCTACTTCGAGGACATGTCGTCGGAACCCGAGCCGCTGCGCGACATCGAGGGCGCGCGGGTACTCGCGCTGCTCGGCGACTCCGTGACCACCGACCACATCTCGCCGGCCGGTGCGATCCGACGCGACAGCCCCGCGGGTCGCTACCTGCAGGAGCACGGCGTCGAGCAGGCCGACTTCAACTCCTACGGGTCGCGACGCGGCAACCACGAGGTGATGATCCGCGGCACCTTCGCCAACATCCGACTGCGTAACCAACTGGTGCCGGACGTCGAGGGTGGCGTCACCCGCTATCTGCCGACCGACGAGCAGATGAGTATCTACGACGCCGCGCAGAAGTACGCGGAGGACGGCACACCGCTGGTCGTGCTCGCGGGCGCGGAGTACGGGTCGGGCTCGTCGCGTGACTGGGCGGCCAAGGGCACGTTGCTGTTGGGGGTGCGCGCGGTGATCGCGCAGTCGTACGAGCGCATCCACCGCTCCAACCTCATCGGTATGGGCGTGCTGCCGTTGCAGTTCCCGGAGGGCGAGTCGGCGCAGAGCCTCGGCCTGACGGGGGAGGAGGAATTCACCATCACCGGTCTGGCGGACAGCGACGAGATCCCCGAGACCGTGCACGTGAAGGCGGGGGACACGGAGTTCGACGCGACGGTGCGCATCGACACCCCCGCCGAGGCCGAGTACTTCCAGCACGGCGGAATCCTGAAGTACGTGCTGCGTAAGCAGCTCGCGCAGTAGGCAGCGACAGACGGGGGCTCGTGGCTACTGCGCCGCGAGCCCCCGTTCCGCTGCGGCGGTGCGCACCGCGTCGATCACGAGGCGCAGCGGCGGCCGTTCCGACGCGACCCCGCGATGCGCGATGGAGATCGTGCGCACGAGCGGTTCGGTCAGCGCCACCACCTCGACCCCGGGTGAGCTCAACGTCAGCCCGAGATCGGAGACGAGCGTGACACCCAGCCCCGCGGCGACCATCGCCAGCGCCGTCGCCTGCTCACCGACCTCGTGGTTGATCCTCGGCTCGAACCCCGCACGTTGACACGCGAGGCTCACCGCGCGGCCGAAGTGCGAGTTCGGGCCGGCCAATACCCACGGATGCTCGGCGAGGTCGGCGAGTGCGATGGTGCCCGCCGGCACCGTCCCGGGCGGCACCGCGGCGTGCAGTCGCTCGACCGCGATCACCACCTTGGTCAGCTCCGGATCCCACAACATCGGGTAGCCGGAGTATTCGATGACGAACGAGAAGTCCAGCGATCCGTCACGGACGGCGCCGGCGGTCTCCTCGGGGGCGAGCTCTCGCGTGCGGACCTCGATGCCGGGATGCTCGGTGGCCAGCAATGCCAGCGCGCTGGGGATCAGAGTGGATGCGACGGAGGCCCATACCCCGGCGGTCAGGCGCGCGGTGACCCCGTCGCGGGTCTGTTCGAGCGCGGTCGTCGCGCGCTCCACCGACTGCAGGATCTCCTCGGCGTGTTCGGCGAGCAGCACGCCCGCCTCCGTCAACTGGACCCGACGTCCCCTTCGCTCGAAAAGCGTTGCGCCGACGTCCCGTTCGAGTTGGGTGAGCTGTTGCGAGACAGCCGAGGTGGTGTAATGCAGGGCGAGTGCGGCGGCCGTGACGGTGCCTCGGCGATGCAGTTCTCGAAGCATCCGTAACCGGCGCAGGGACAACTCCATGCCGTCAGCGTAGGGCGCGCCCGGGGACCTGCAACCGCTGTGAGCTCGCGTTGTGTAGAAATCGTGAACTCCGACCTTCGAGTTTCGTAACTGGACGCCCCGCGCCGCCCCCGGGCACGCTGGCGTCACCGGCCGAATCGACGTAGCGACGGCTCTGACGAACGGGGGACCGCATATGACCACCATGGCAACACGCGTCGACGCGGTGGACACCCGCAGGGACGAACCCTTCCTGCGTCTCACCTGGACGGACCCGATGACAGGTGCGCACGGCTATCTCGTCGTCCACACCCTGGTGGGCGATCTGGCGACCGGTGGCACCCGCATGCGGGCCGGGTGCACGATGTCGGAGGTCGAGGACCTGGCGCGCGGCATGGCCGCGAAGACCGCGGTGTTCGACCTGCCGGTGGGCGGCGCGAAGGGCGGGATCGACTTCGACCCGAAGGACCCCCGTGCCGTCGATGTGCTGCAGCGCTTCTGCCAGGCGATGCGTCCCTGGTTGAACGCGCACTGGGTCACCGCCGAGGACCTGGGCGTTCCCCAGCACCTTCTCGACGAGGTCTTCGAGCGGCTGGGACTGCACCAGTCCTTCCACGCCGCGATCAACCGTGCGGCAGACCCGGCGATCACCTTGGAGCGGGTACGCACCTCCCTGAACGCGCCGGTCTACGGCGGCTTCCTGCTGGGTGACGTGATCGGTGGTTACGGCGTCGCGCAGGCCTGCATCGCCACCGCGAACGCATACCGCTGGGCACCGGCCGAGACCACCGTCGCGATCCAGGGAATCGGCACGATGGGTGGCGGCGCAGCCTGGTATCTGCACGAAGCGGGCATGCGCGTGACCGCCGTCGCCGATGCCGCAGGAACACTGTATTGCGCTGACGGACTGGACATCCCGGCACTGCTCGACCTCCGCGACGAGTACGGGGAGATCGACCGCTCCCGCGTCCCGTCGCACGTCGAGCAACTGCCCCGCGACGCGGTGATCGGCATTCCCGCCGACATCTTCGTCCCCGCCGCCATCTCCTACGCCATCACGGCGGAGAACGTCGGCCGGGTCGCCGGGCGGGTCGTCATCGAGGCCGCGAACTCCGCGACGACGCCCGACGCCGAAGCCGTGCTCACCGGCCGCGGCATCCCGGTGATCCCGGACTTCGTGGCCAACGCCGGCGCGGTCGCGTGGGCATGGTGGGTGCTCCTCGGGTGGGTCGGGACCGATCCGGACGATTCCTTCCAGCGTCTGCGCACCGAGATGCTCACCAAGATCACGCTGCTGGTCGAGCGGTGGGCGCTCGATCATGTGCCGCCGCGGCAGACGGCACGGGAGCTCGGCGCGACCAACCACGCTCCGAGCGCCTCGCGCACGATCACCATCCCTTGACACGTCGACCTCGCTCATTCCTGCAGGTCAGCATCTTGACGGCGAGACTCGGCGGAAATGGCGGCGCGCGTCGTCCGGGTCCGGAAACGCGTATGTCGACCAAGACTTCTAAGGTGGACATGCCCGTCTCCGTCGACGGGCGGAAGGACGTCCGCAAGGGTGAGTGGAGTGCGAGTGGGGTCAGACGAGCGCGAACCCGAATTGAGGGATCGCGTGCAGCGCCTGCTTGCCTTCCTGGCCGAGCTCGTCAAGGCCCGCAGCGCGCCCGTCCGTGTCGTCGACAAACACCGTGCCGTGATGTCTCTCGAGGAGGGAAACATCAGGGCCGGCCTGCGTGCTCATGCCGCGTCGGGCGACATCGTCCTGCGTGCGCGTCGCGCCCAGCTCGAGGACCCGCCGCGCCCGTCCGCCGAGGTCGCGAAGTTCGTGCACGGCGACATCACGGATTCCGCCGTCGAGCCCGAACTCGACCCGCTGGCCATCGGCATCGACGGTGCCGACGCCTGGCTGACCGACTGGCGGACGTGGGCGGTCGTCGATCGTGAACGGCAGGCCGCCTCGCATCTGTACAGCTTCCTGCAGCGAGCGATGCTCGACCTCGAGGACCAGCCGGAATCGCTGGAGCTCGTCGTCGCGTCGGGTCTGCTGCACCTCTCCGAGGGCGTGGCGGGCGCGCGGGTCCACACGCACCTGATCACGCAGACCGCGCTTATCGAGCGACAGGGCGACTCCGGCGACCTCGTGGTCCGGCTGAGTCCCAACGCCGGGCCGTCGCTCGAAGACGTCCAGCTCCTCACCGGACTGGAAGTCTTCGACCCGACGAGCGTCCGCGAATTGCACGATTCCCTCGTCACCCAGGTCGCCTCGCCCCTCGACCCCGCGGCCCGCGCGTTCTTGAAGAGCTGGGCCGAGCGTGCGCTCACCGTGCCGGTCGACGTCGTCGATCGTGCGGACGAAGCGTCGTCGTCGGATGCGTTCGTGACGCCGTCGCCGGTGCTCGTGCTGCGTAAGCGCGGCGCCCACGCGCTCATCGAGTACTACAGCCGCATGACCGAGGCGGCTGCCCACGAGTCGAATCCGGTGCCGCTCGGGCTGGCGCAGCTCGTCGAAGCGATCGAACCGGCCGACCGGGTCGCGTGGCTCGACCGCATCGGCACGCCGTCGACCGAGTTCACCGGGGAGCAGTTGCTGCCGCTGCCCGCGAACGAGGAACAGCGCGACATCATCGACCGGCTCGCCGGCGACAGCGGTGTCGTGGTCGAGGGTCCGCCGGGTACGGGCAAGACCCACACCATCGCCAACATCGTCGCGGCGCTACTCGCGCGTGGGCAGCGTGTGCTGGTCACCAGTGAGAAGGCGCAGGCGCTGCGTGTGCTCCGGGAGAAGCTCCCGTCCGAGCTGCAGGAACTGTGCGTGGCCGTCACCGACCCGGTGCACGGCGGCACGGTCGAACTCACTCGCAGTGTCAGCGAAATCGCCATCCGCAAGGCACAATTCAACGTTCGGCGCGCGCAGGAACGTATCGACGAGCTCACCACGCAACGCAACGACGCACTCGAGCGTCGCGCGACGCTGATGGAACAGATCCGGCAGGCGCGCGCGGAGGAGACCGAGGCCCACGCCGATGTCGCCGCCGGCTACGAGGGGACGGCCGCGTCGATCGTCCGGCGGGTCCGCGCGCACGAATCCAAGTACGCGTGGTTGCCCGCGCCTCTGCTCACCGACACCCCACCGCTGACGGTCGACGAACTCGTCACCCTTCACTCGTTGCATCAGCGGTCGAGCGTCGAGCGCGCGCGCCGTCGCCAGCAGCGCTTCCCCGAATTGTCCCTGCCCACCCAGAGGGAACTGCAGTACGCGTGCGCCGCCGTCTCCCAGGCGTCGAGCGGCACGACCAACGGCGAGACACAGGGGCTGTTGCGGGTCCTCGAGGGTGCATCGCTCGAAGCACTCGGCCGCATCCGCGACCTGTGCGAGCAACTGCAGGGTGCCCTCGAGGACGCAGACCGGCTCGACGCCCGAATCCAACGCGTCGCCGACGACGTCCTGTCGGGCCGGGCCCAGCACCTGTGGGGGAAGACCGCCGAGCTCGCCAGGCTCGTGCAGGCCGCGCAGGAGGCCGACCGGATCGTCGGTGCCAGCTCGGTGGACACCTCCGTGACGGGACGTCAGGCCTTCGAGGCGTACGACGCGCTCGCCCGCAAGCTCGAGGCCGGCGACACGTGGCGCAGCGGATTCACCCGGTTCCGGCGCAGCGACGAGCAATCCGCCGTCGAGGCGCTCGGTGAGATCGCGACCGTCGAGGGTGTCGCCGCCACCACCGCCCAGACGGCGCGCATCGTCGCCGAACACCTCCGTGCGCTCGAGGCGATCCGGGTCGCGCGGGTGGTCCTCCGCGACCTCGGTATCGACATCGAACTCGACGAGTCGCGCAGCCGCGCGGTCGGCACCCTCGCGTTCCTCGACCGCGACCGTGCCATCGTCGACAATCTCGTGGCGCGGGTACACGACGTCGAAACGGCACTGCGCGAGGTTCATCCGGGGGCGCCGCGGATCACGAGCATCGAGCAGGCGCGGTCCACCGCCGAGTCGGCACGGACCATCGCCGCCGCGGGCACCGCCGAAGCGAGCAAGAACTGGCTCGAATCCATCGGCATGTACGTGCGGAGCCAGATCTCCGGGGGAGCGTCGCCCGAAGGACGCGCGCTGGCCCGCGCCTTCCACGACGCCGACTTCGACGCCATCAACGCGGCCCTGGATGCGTGGGACCGGGCGGCGGGGGAGCAGCGTGAGGAACTGGAACTCGTCTCCCTCCACGCGCGCCTGACCACCGCGGCACCCGCACTCGCTCAGGCCCTCGCGGAGAATCCGTTGAGCCTGGCCTGGCCGGTTCGTCTCGCCGACATCGACGAGGCGTGGGCGTGGCGACGCGCCGACGAATGGGTGCGACGCTTCCACGAGCGCAGCGACGACGGACAGTTCGAACGCGACCTCGACGCACTCGAGAAGGACATCGCGCGACTCACGACCGAACTCGTCGAGGAGAAGGCGTGGAGCGCGTGTCTCGACCGCACCACGGCCGAACAGGTGCAGGCGCTCCATTCGTACCGCGATCACATCGCGAGCATCGGTAAGGGCACCGGCCGCTACGCGGAGCGCTATCGGGCCGCGGCACGCGAGGCCATGCAGGTCGCGCAGGGGGCGGTGCCGGCCTGGGTGATGCCGTTGCAGCAGGTGCTGGCTTCGATTCCGCCCGAACAGAATTCGTTCGACGTCGTCATCGTCGACGAAGCGAGCCAGACCGACATCAGCAGCCTGTTCCTGTTGTGGCTGGCGCCGCGCGTGATCGTCGTCGGCGACGACAAGCAGTGTGCACCGAGCGCGGTGTCGCTCGGTGCGCTCGACGGGGTGTTCAGCCGCCTCGATTCGTATCTGCCCGACATCCCGAACTACCTGCGCGACAGCTTCACTCCGCGATCGAGCCTGTTCTCGTTGCTGCGGTCGAGGTTCGGCAGCATCGTCCGGTTGCGCGAGCACTTCCGGTCGATGCCGGAGATCATCGCGTGGTCGAGCGACCAGTTCTACGCCGACGATCCGCTGGTTCCCATGCGGCAGTACGGCTCCGATCGTCTGCAGCCGCTACGCACCACACTCGTCGAGGACGGGGCCGTCACCGGGCAGAACTCGACGCTGACGAACTACGCCGAGGCACATGCCCTGGTCGACACGCTCGTGAAGTGCGTCGAGGATCCCGCCTACGACGGTAAGACCTTCGGTGTGGTGGTGCTGCAGGGGCAGTTGCAGGTCGACATCATCCAGAACGAACTGCTGGACCGCCTCACGCCGGAGCAGTGGGACGAACGCAGGCTCCGCGTCGGCACGCCCCCGGACTTCCAGGGCGACGAACGGAACGTGGTGTTCCTGTCGATGGTCGTGGCGCCCGAGCAGAACATCGCGGCGTTGACCCGGACCGAATACCAGCGACGCTTCAACGTGGCGGCCTCGCGTGCCCAGGACCAGCTGTGGCTGTTCCACTCGAGGACCATCGACACGCTGCGCCGCACCGACCTGCGGTACTCGTTGCTCACCCACATGCGGACGACGTCCCCGCGGCCGGCCGAGCCGATGCCCGACGGCGTGACGCGCGACGAGCGGCACGAAGCGTTCGACAGCCTCTTCCAGCAGGACGTCTTCCTGGACATCGCTACTCGCGGCTATCACGTGAACCCGCGGGTCGAGGTGAACGGCCACTTCATCGATCTGGTCGTGACCGGGGCGGCAGGCAAGCTGGCAGTTGCCTGTGACGACGAACAGTGGCACACGAGCCCCGAACGGCAGAACGCCGATCTGGAGCGGGAGCGCGAACTGCACCGCAGCGGTTGGAAGTTCTGGCGGGTCCGGGAATCGGAGTACTACCTCGACCCGGTCGCGGCCCTGTCAGGACTCTGGGAGGAGCTGGAGCGTCGCGGAATCACGCCGGGCCGGGTGGATGCAACGGTCGTCGACGACACCGTGGATGCGGGTACACGAACGATGACGGGGATCGGCGACTACTGAGACGACTCGGCCGCCCCAGCGTTCGCGGTGGCCATCGGATGGGGAAAGATCCCCGAAGGGAAGGCATCCGGGGATCTTTCGTGTGCAGATCTATGACGGCATCGCGATGAACGTCAGCGGATCCGACTTCTCGAATCGGCCGCTGACATTGCCCGCGAGGCCACCTTCGAGTGCCGTGTCGCCCAGGAGATCGAGCTTGCCCGCCGGTGCGCCCTCCGAGAGGTCGAGATCGCTCAGGTCGACCCACACGATGTTGGGGCGCGTCGTCGACTCGAACACGTAGCGCTTCTCGGCGAGGTCGGCCACCGTCTGCCAGATCGTTTGCGAGACATACGGTTTTCCGGGTTCGGGCACGCGGAACGGCTGCGCGACATTGCGGATCACGCTGAGAACGCCCGCGATCGCCTGCACCTGGCTCTGCGGTTCCGGCAGACTGCTGACGTAATGCGCTGCGCGAGCGAACCTGTCGGACGCATCGCCGGTACCGGGAAGTGGTGCGTCACCGCCGAATCCCTTCACCTTCTTCAGCAGTCCCAGCTGTTCACCGTAGGCGGGAGAGTTCGTCATGACGGCGTAGTCGCGGCTGTGCCAGACCGTCGGTGTGCCGTCGAGGTATTCGATGATCGCGGAGTCGCCGGTCGCGTCGTCTAGTGCGAGATGCACGGCGGGTACCTCACCGGTCGCCGGGTCGCCCAGCGGAACGACCTGCACGCCGGTCTTCTCGATCCAGTCGACGGCCTCGGCGACGGTCGCGAAGTTGTCGAGGAAGTATTGCATCCACACCGCGACACTGAGCGCGGGTCGGCTCTTGTCGTGGGTGCCGTAGTCCGATTCGGTGAGCCACAGGATGTGTCCGCCGAGGCCGGCCTCGTTGAGTCCGTCGACGGTCATCATGTCGTAGGCGCCCGCGACCACACTGCCGTACTTCGAGGTCCACGAGAGTTGTCCACCGACACCGTCGTCGCGGGTGATGCCACGGGGGAGCGCCCACAGATTGGTGGCGGTTTCGCGGTGGTAATCCATGTTGCGTCCCACGAGCACTTGACCGGACGGGCCGTTCCACACAACTCGTGTGCACATATGCGCCACCTTCAGGCGGTAGATCCGTGTCGACGAATTATCTCCTCGTGAATCGACGTACTCCGGTTCGCATTCCTGTGTCGATTCACAAGCGATATCGAGGTTGTATCACGAGGTGGTGCGAGAAATCTGGAGAAGACTCGGTTCGCCGGATTAAGCGGGAGGGTGAATTCTTCTCGTCACCCGTCCGACGACAGTGCGTCGAAGACCGCCTTCACGCGCACCTCGTCCTCGATGCCGAGAATGTCCGCCCAGAAGAACCCCGCCTCGGTCGTGTAGGCGTGGCCGTGTCCACCGGGGACTTCGGCGGCGAACACCATGTCCAGGGTGACCTGCCAAAACGTCACGAACGGAATCCACGTCATCCCCTTGTCGATGTCGGCGCCGCGTTCCTCGCGCAACCAGTCCGGGCGGTGCCGCACCAGCTGGGAGGACCACCACACGATCGGATCGCTGGGATGCTGCCAGTACACGATGCGGGGAGATTCCCAGTCGCGGAGGCCGTCGAGATCGGTGAGGTCGTCGGGAGTCGCAGCGAATCGCACGTTCTGGCCACCGTAGATGACCGGAAGAATTTCGCGGCTGCCGGGATCGCGCGAATCGGTGATTCGTCGCCATTGCTCCGTGAAATTCGGTGTGCCCACCCACAGAGCGCCGTCGGTTCGGGTAATCATGTCCTGCACGCCGGCGAAGGCCGATTGACCTCCGTACGAGCCCAGCGATTCCCCGAAGACGAGTAACTTCGGGCGGGCTTCCGGATCGAGGACACTCCATCTCGCGTACACCGCCTCGAACAACGCGCGACCTGCATTACGGGGCGAGACCCGGTCAGCGAGGAAAGCCAGGGGACTGGCGAGGAACGAATACTGCATGGCCGCGATGGCAGAGTTGCCGTCGGAGAGGTATTCCAGCGCGGCGGCGACATCCTGGTTGACCCAGCCACGACCGGTCGTCGTGGCCACGGCGAGGTACTCGCGGTCGAAGGCACCGGTGCGGTCGAGTTCCGCAACGACATGCGAGGCGAGCACCTCCATCTCGTCGTAGTCCGTGTAACCGTCGAGACTGTCGAGGGAGCGGTAACCTGCGTAGACCCGGATCGGCATCATCGCGGGTTCCCCGGTCACCGCGGTGATCTCCTCCGGAGACGGACCGCCTGCGACGAACGTGCGGCCCTCACGGCCCAGCGAATCCCACGGTTCGAGCGACGCGTCCGACCCGGATCGTTCCGGTCCCTGCGGCTGCTCGACCCCGTCTGCAGTGCCTTCGTCCACAGCCATCGCCGATCCGTTGGCGATCCGCGCGATCTCCACCGACAGCAGACCTTCCACCGCCCAGAACACGATCAACCCGACCAGCACGACACTCACGATGCGCGCCAGGGGTGCCGGCAATACGCGGACGACGAGTCCGGTGACCCACTGCGCCACCCGCCGCAGACCGCGACCGATGACGAGCAGGAGCAGCGTCACCACCACGGCGACGAGCAGCACACCCGGATAGTCCCAGCTGCTGCCGGGTTCCATCCCGACGAGTTCGCGGCTGATGTCCTGCCACCACGAACCGAGGACGAGGAAGGTCGGCACCACCACGACGGCGACCGCTGCGAGCAGGTACCAGCCGACCTTCTTGACGGTCGCCGACCAGTTCGTCTCGAAGCCGCACTTGCGGACGATCCACGCGAGGAGCACGCCGATGCCGTAGCCCGTGATGACGCTGATGCCGGTCGCGACGCCCTGCAGGTACCACGGGCGGGGAAGCAGTGACGGTGACAGCGACCAGCAATAGAACAGCAACGCGACGGCCAACCCGACCGGATGGAACCGGCCCAGCCACCTCAGGGTCCCGTCCTTCAACCGAGCCGAGAACGAGGAGGGCTCGGGAGGTGCGGGCGGTGTATCGAGGGTCGTGGTCATCGGCGGTCACTTTCGTCGGTACCAGGGCGCAGGAAGGCATGGCGAAGAGACGGAATGCGAAGCCGTAGGGGAGAAGCTAGCAGAGCCTCGGGCAGCGTGCCGTGCTCGACTACTCGTCTGCGGTGTTCAACTCTTCGACGGCCTCGGCGATCCGCTGCGTGTCGGTGAGCGTCCACCCCTCTGGGGACGTCACGGCGGCCCAGCCGTAGGGGATGAGATCCTCGTAGTTGTGGCCGTGACCGACGGGTGGCGACGTGCCGACCATGATGTCGGCCGCGACCTGAGCGAAGGTGACGATGGGGTACCACCGCATCGACGGTGAGCGACCCGCGCCCGGAGGTTCGGCGAGCCAGTCGGGTCGCTCGAAGAGCAGTCCCGGTCCCCACCACACCACCGGATCGGACGCATGCTGCAGATACAGGACCCGCGGGTCGTTCCACGGTCCTTGCTGGTCCTCGAGCGTCTGCAGGTCGGAGGCGAACCGCACTGCGACGCCGTCTTCGTAGACGGGCAGGACCTCGGGGCTGCCGGGATCACGATGGTCGACGATGCTGCGCCACAGCTGGTTCGAGTTCGGCGGTCCGACGAACAGCGCGCCGTCGATCTGGCTGCGCATGTCGGTGAGGTCGTCGAAGGCGGCTTCGGCGGATTGCGAGCCGAGGCTCTCGCCGTAGACGACGAGCTTGGGTCGCTGGTCCTCCGGCAGTTGCGACCAGCGTTCGTGGACACCGTTGATCAGTGTGTTGCCGGCGGCCTTGGCGGCGGAGCCGTCGACGAGGAAGGAGATCCAGCTCGGCAGGAAGGAATACTGGATCGCGGCGATCGCCGAGTTGCCGTTGTAGATCGCTTCGATCGAGTCGGCGGCGAACGGGTTCACCCACCCGGTCCCGGTGGTGCCGGCGACGACGAGGATCTCGCGTTCCCACGCCTTCGTGCGGTCGAGTTCGTCGAGGATCAGCTGCACCTGCTCGTCGGTGGTGCCGTCGGCTTCGAGTCCCGCGTACACCCGTACGGGTTCGAGAGCGGGAGCGTCGTTCAGTTCGGTCAACTGCTCGGCGTCCATCCCACCGGCGACGAACGTGCGTCCCTGACGTCCGAGACTCTCCCACGACGACGTCGACGCCGGGCTGCCCGACCGCTCGGGAATCTGGGGCTGCTCCACACCGGGGTCGGTGCTGTTGTTGTCGTCGGCGAACACGATACGTGCCGCCATAGAACTGCTCGCGAGCAGAACCTGGTCGACGAACACGACCACCGCGAGCACGAGGATCACCGGTGCGAGAACGCCGGCCGCGACGACCGGAACACGCAGGCGGGTCGCGAGGAACTCCGCGAAGCGTCGTCCGACCCACCGCAATCCGCGTGCGATGTAGAGGAGCGCGGTGAAGACCGCGACGCTCACCAGTCCGGTGCGGAGATACGCGAAGCCCGTCGTGGTCTCGATACCCATGAGGGCACGGATTTCGTTCTGCCATCCCGCCGCGGCGAGCAGGCTCCCCAGAAGCGTTCCCACCGCGACGAGAGCGACGACCACCTCAGCGACGCGGCGGATCGTGTAGCGCCGGCGCCACCATGCGAGACGCGGGGCGATCCACCGCCGTGCGGGGAAGGCGATGAGCACACCGATGCCGTACCCGACGATGCCCGTCACGCCACTGATGAGTCCCTGGAAATACCACTCGCGGGGGATGAGGGAAGGGCTCAGGCTCCACGCGAAGAAGAACAGGGCGACGACGAGACCGACGAAGTCGAGGCCGAAGACGGAGAGGTGGCGTCGGGTGTTCTTACTCGACTCGTCGGTTTCGAGGGTGGTGGCAGGAGCGGTCACGATGCGACAATAACTGCCACGGAACCTTGGAGCCGGGTCATGTCGGCGTATCCATTCGTATGCTCCGCCGATCTGGGGATCACCGAGAGTAGAGATCTACAGTTTCCCAGGTCCCAAGCTACTAGGCAGGCCCAAGAGCTAGCACACCGTCTCCTCATCCGGATCTGGCGCGAGACCCTGAAGTGCGTTGTCAGATGTAAGTTCGCTTCTTGTGCACGATTTGCGGTCATGGCGCAATTGGGATCGAAAGGTGCTGGGGAGCTGAGCCGGTGTAACAATCCCGGTACTGACCGGAGATGTACTCAGCGAGGAGTCCGAACTAGGAGGAGGGAGCGCTGAACGACACCGGGCGAGAACGGCGTTCAGGTCCACCGTGTTGGTTGACCTCCCTCTGGGCCGTCGTGCTCACCCCAGGAGTATGCAAATTTGGTATCCGTACTTCTGAACGAACTTGAGAATCGTGTCCAAGGATCTGTCGCAGGCATGCGCTAACTTCGCATCCGCGGCCTTTAATTTGTGGCGGAGGATTTCGATTGCACCTGGCTAGAGACAAGACGGGGACAACTGAGCCGTCCGGCACAGCACCGCAGCGTTGGGAACGATATTTAACATGGAACGCCGCGGTAGCCAAGGTTGTATACCCAGAAACTGATGAAGCCGTGCCCGCCTATATGGACCTTGAGCAAGACCTTATCGACGAGATTGCAGTCGCTGCAGAAGGGCACTCGGATTCCTCTCGGACGTCACTGGTGGACGTCGTCAGAGGCGTCACCGTAGAAGAAGGCGATACATTCTCGTTGGCCAAAATTGTTGTGGCAACCCGCGCCATGCCAAGCCAGTCTCTTCGGGAACCCCCGTGCCTCGCCTTCCTAGCGGTGACGGTGATGGCTGCCGAAGAGATGGGTAAGGCCGGCGAGGGGCTTGCCCCGCACGCCTACTATGCGCGGCTCGCACGACTTCTCGGACTCGTTGATCAGGATGCCGCCCTTCAGAAGCAGTATCGGCAGCACGCAGAGCTTCTGTGGAAAAGGGTCAACAAGTGGCTTGAGAACCTGGAAGGTGGGCGCGGAATTCCGACGGCATTCGCATTGACACACCGATATGTCGGATTGCCAATTTCTCAGGCACTCGTTCGAGAATCGGATCGCCGGCGCCTCTCATTTATGTTCGTGCAATACGGTCTAAGTCCTGGCATGCGATTAGCACCCGAAGACCTGAAGCCGTACCTCGACATGTGGTTAACCTCTTCATCCTCAGCAACCTCTAGTAACTTACGCCGCCTATGGAGCCGTTCAGACTCACGTGATCGAATTGCCGCTATTGCTGCAGTTGAACTCGCGAGCTGGGACGGTGGTCATCCCGATGCCCAAAATCGGCACGCCGGAGGGCGTGCGATCCTCGTCGCTAATATGCGCACAGGTTTCCTGGGGTCTTCATTCGACCTCTCCCTCGCTCTACGTCCAACCGGGACGCAAATGAACGGCCGGATGGAAATCTTCGAGACAGCAGGTAAGTGGTCGGCAATTGCATTCGTTCCGGGTGCGGCCGGGATTTGGCGAACAAGCTATACTGAAGAACTTGATTTTGGATCAATTCTCGATGGACTTGTGCGGATCCGACACGCTAACGCAGCCGGAGAGTTGGAGTACAAGAGGTACCCGAGAAGAATTGTTCCACTCATTTACGACGAACTTCAGTCGGCGTATGTGCAGGCCGATCGCTTACAACTCGGCCTTGATTCACTACTCCTCGTGCGCACTACCGGGACGTCTTCAGTTGCATTTGGGACAGTTGAGGAAGTTAAGAAAGTTCTTAGTAGTTGCGCACGGCCGGGGTTCGAAACAACCACAATTCTTGATGGATTGCCGGCAGGTTGGACACTATTTACAAATGTACAGATGTTCACCGCCCCAACCTTTACTAAATTTAATGAATTAATTCCCCTTGCTCGGAACCAACTCACAGTTGCAGGTGGACTCCAGATTCCGTCCCGAATCCGCAAATGGTCAACGATAAGCCCTCCTGAAATTCGGGCAACTGTACAAAGTGAGAGATTCCTCCGAGTCACCCTTGTCGACGCCGAAAACGAAGAATTGATCCACGAGTGGAGGTCCGATTCAGGGACACTAGTAACACCGATTTCCGGTCTCGGTTTGCAAGATGGGGATTACCAAGTATCGCTCTTCACCGGATCGAAAACAGTTCCTACTCAACAAGCATCGATACGCCTTCGCTCGGGCGATGCTGTGGACGGACTGACCTGGAATCGCGCGCCTCGGTTGACATACAACTTGGATACCCCACGGGGACTTTTTACGGCGTCGGAAGAACTAGGGTCAAAGATTGTAGTCGATGGGCTTTCCTGTGACGGGGCTGCGAATATCGAGACATCATGTAGTGCAAAGAGTGAGATTTCTTGGAACGGTTCTCGAACGAGTTGCCAGAGAAAACGGGTAAGCATTGGGACTCCAGATCCTACGTCATGCGTCGTTACAGGGGCACATCATATTAAACTTCCTACTTGGTTCGGCGGCGCGTCTCCGAAATTTATCGAGGGAGAATGCACATCCTGCGGTCTTGTCAAGCGATTTCCCGGATGGGCTTTCTCAAATCGAAAATTAAGAAAAGAAAATATCGATAAATCACCACACTGTGCTATCACCGTCGCGCAGCTTCCTCCTGTGGCCGAAGCGACGATTGAATGGGACGCCGCACTGGACGCTCTAGTACATCTTGGAGGAGGAGAATCCACTTCATTGGAGACCGTCGCGAGGCAACTTCAGGGGTCCGCAATCTTCGTTGAGAACTTTGCGAGAGCGCTCGAAACCCTCGGCCATATTGCAATCGAGCGCGATCCAAGGGGGAGGGCGAAGAGATGGGAACTTTCGCCTGCGTGCCTTGCCCAGACAGCCAGCGGACAATTCCGACTTACCGGCGGATGGACTCGACCGTCGATTTCTAGCATCAAGTCTCGCGTGGGTCCTGGTGTTATTTCTCGGGTTGCGCAGGAAAATGGACCCTCGGAGAGGCTGGTTCAGTCCCTTTCCGCCAAGGATCTAAAATTCATTGCAGAACTTGAGGAAGCAGCCATTGTGCCGGACTCAGGCGCCGTCCTCCTGAAAGCGTTGCCCCGGCTCTCTGATGTGGGTGCCGCGGTCGATAGAATTAGTCTTCCAGGATTTGAGTCGGCAGAACGGTTCAACCTCGCTTCTGCAACATGGATTCCGACGGGAGATGTTTCGAACGCAGGCGCGTACCGAATTAAGCGGGGATTTGAGAAGCTGTATATTTACCGTAACGAAGCGGACGTGAAAGAAGGGTCGGCTGCGGTGGCAGGACCACATCTTACGAAACATCTGGCAGCTAACGCCATCGGTAAGACGCTAACCTTTTACCTGCCACACACCGAAGAAATCCTCACTCCGCTCGGATGCCAGCTTCCAGGTTTGTACGACCGTGCTGCGGTGGCGTTCGCTGGGCATCTTCCACTGCCAAGTTTGGTGAAAGTCTCCGGGGAGCAGCGCAGGTGTCTTTCATACAAGTCGATCGACCAGAAATACGCTGATTTATTGACTACTCTCTTGACCACGTGAGGCTGGAAATGGATCCGATTAATCCTGTGTCTCTCGCCAATGCGTTGCGTGATACCTACCTTAGGTATTTCGATACCGCCTTTTGGCTCAATGACGAAGCTATAATGGAAGAGCGCCGTAAGCTTCTTGCTCAGCCGGGAGCACTCCTTGGGAAGGTCCTGATCGAGCCGGTCATCCCCTACCTGAACACGGTGCCGTTGGCGGACGTCGCGGCGCAAACAGACTTGCCAATTTCTATCGTGATCCGGGTGGCGGAGTCTCTCTTCCAGGGAGCTAGCTCCGAAAAAATCCATCTACGGGAACATCAAGCAAATTCTATAATCCATCACTTCCTCAATGGCGCGTCCGCTGGACGAAATGTCGTGGTTACGTCAGGCACGGGATCCGGCAAGACTGAGTCATTTTTATTACCCCTTTTGCTGCGAATCGTGAGCGAGTCCTCGGAGTGGAAACCTCAGAGGCCTTGGACGCCGTGGTGGAAAAGTGCCAAACCGTCCTGGACCGCGGTGCGGAGCGGCGAAGACAGGTTACCGGCTGTGCGAGGGCTTATTCTATATCCGACAAATGCGCTTGTAGAAGACCAGATGACGCGGTTGCGCAGGGCAGTGCGGAAGTTACGGGAAGATGATACATCTCGACCAATTTGGTTCGGTCGATATACCGGTAACACGATCGGAACTGGTGATATAACTAGTACGAAAGTAAGCGAGGTTGCACAAGAACTTCGAGCTTGCGCTCAGGAGTACGACGCACTAGTCGAATCGCGAAGCCGCGGAAAATCGGACGTTGATTTAAGTCAATTCCCAGATCCGCGGTCGGGCGAAATGATGACCCGATGGGATATGGTCGCTCATGCTCCCGATATCCTAGTGACAAACTACTCCATGCTCAACACGATGATGATGCGCCATCGTGAAGAAGACATATTTGCGCAGACTGCAGCCTGGCTTTCCGACAGTCAAGATAATGTGTTCACCCTAGTTGTCGATGAACTCCACCTATACCGCGGCACTCAAGGCAGTGAAGTTGCCATGATCCTCCGAGCCCTGTTTAGAAGGCTCGGAATATCTCCCCAGAGTCCGCAGCTGAGAATTATCGCGACGTCCGCTTCGCTGTCCGACTCAAACGGCGGTCGCAAGTATCTTGAGGAATTTTTTGGTGTCGATCCGGATAGCTTTTCGATCGAGGCTGGCCGGCAACTGAAGGTAACAGAATCAGAGAGCCTCAATTCGGAGTCCCTATTAAGAGAGGAGATTGACGCTGGCGATCTGACTCACGCTATCGCCGCCGCATGTTACGACGACGAGGAAGGGCGAATACGAGCGACTCCCCTCGAAACGATCGCCAAACGCATGTTCCCGGGGGACAAAGACGGGCTGCTCACCGAGAATGCTCTGGCGCAGCTTGCAAGAGCCGACCTTGCGTCTGCAGAGGTCGAGGCGATCCCCCTCCGTGCGCACTTGTTCGTTCGAGCGCCGCGGGGGATTTGGGCGTGCACGAATCCAGATTGTCCAGGTGCCACGGAGCATTCGAACAATCGGAAGATTGGCCGCTTGTACACCACACCGATTGGGGCGTGCTCTGACTGCGGCGCACGTGTCCTTGAGCTTCTGTACTGTTACGAATGCGGCGATATTAGCCTTGGCGGGTACATCGTGGATACTCACGGTTCGGAGGCTCTGCTTTCGCCAACACCCCTCATCGAGAGCCAGGGTGCAAGACCAGTCTTTCTGCGCGCCGCGAAGCAGTTCTATTGGTATCGTCCTGGAACCCTTACCAGCTACGATGACTGGACGCGCGACGGTATCAAACTTTCGTTTGCGCCGGCCACTTGGAACCCATCACTCGGTATCATCTCGAGGGACGGCGAACCCACTGGTGTTCGGCTCGCCTTCACAGGCGAGTTACCCGAAGACCGGATACCTGCCTTGCCGGATCGTTGTCCTGCGTGCAGCTTCAGACCCGCGAGTCATCTGCCAAAAGGAAAGTTTCGCGCTGGACAAGTCACGTCTGCAATCCGTGCGCACACTGCAGGTGTAGCGGCGACCACCCAGTTGTATCTCTCACAACTTATTCGTTCACTTGCTGAAGGGCAATGCGTAGAGAACAGCGCGAATTCAAAAACCATCGTTTTTTCTGACAGTCGAGATGATGCAGCCCGCACCACCGCCGGAGTTGCGCGCAACCACCATCGCGACCTCATCCGGCAGGTGCTCCGACAGGAACTCTCTAGAGGTGCCGACCCTATCGGTGCTCTGGATTCAATTGTCTCGGATCCATCGCAGCTTGCTGCCAAACCCGAATTTCTCGCTGGCGCCGTAGCGCGAATGAAACAAATAGCCGGCGAAAAGCTTTCGGTAGACGAGAAGATCGCACTCGAGCGCACGTTAGAGCAACTCGGCTCGATCCAGACCGTCGGTTTCGGAGATATGTGTGAGCGCATAACTAATGTGCTGGTTGGGCTGGGGGTAAACCCCGGGGGGACAGATCCGTGGAACCAACAACTGGAGGACTCGCTCGAGGGTGAAACTCCGTGGTACCGAGCATTTCGCCCACCGCAACCCGGCCTTTGGTCTGAACCACCAATCACGATGGGGCAAGAAAAGCTCAAATCAGCCTTGCGATCCGCAGTTGTTGACGCGACCTTCGACCGGGCGCGCCGTGACCTTGAGTCTGTAGGCATCGCACGTGTCGACGTTGATGGATGGACTGCAGTTCCCGGGCCCTTGGGCGAAGAGCAACAGTCGGAACTGTTGCATGCTGTTTTGAGAATTCTTGGCTTAATGGGTCGTACGGAAGGTAGTAGTCGCAGCGGAGTAGAGCCGAGCGCGGTTATTCCTGCGCCTGTGCGGAAGTACATTGCTGCGGTAAGTGGTGCTCGCAATTTGGATGAGGAGCAGCTTACCAGTCAGCTTGTGGCGCTTATGGGCGGCAGGGCAGTGTCACGCGCGGTAAGTGGATGGTTGCTCAAAACGACTTCGGCAGATTCAACTCTTCGATTCCATCCTCCGAGTGAATTTCAATGGCGTTGTATCCGTTGCCATTTTGTTCACCTTCAGCCAAGCCTCGATATATGCGCGAACCGTCAGTGTTTCAGTTCGGGCCTGGAGAAGCGGCCCGTGCCTGCAGAAGCAGACGACTATTATTCATGGCTCGCGCATCGAGATCCCCGCCGGCTAGCTATCGCCGAGCTGACAGGGCAGACAAAGCCCCTCGCCGTACAGAGAGACCGGCAGAGGTGGTTCAAAGCAGCCTTTACTCATTCCGAAAATTGCCTCACGGATGAATTGGACGTGCTGTCGGTAACTACGACAATGGAAGTCGGCGTAGATATTGGATCGCTTCGTTCCACGCTTATGGCGAATATGCCACCGCAACGGTTCAACTATCAACAAAGAGTCGGACGGGCCGGTCGCTCGGGCCAAGCGCTCAGTTTCGCATTAACAATTTGCCGCGACCGGACGCATGATGAATACTATTTCAACAGGCCTGAACGCATCACTGGCGACGTGCCGCCTCAGCCCTTTCTTGACTTAGGAAGGGCCCAAATTGTTCAGCGCGTGGTAGCTAGTGAATGCCTGTATGAAGCGTTCGCATCTCTTTCGCCTGGGCCTACATGGACCCCGAGTAGCAATCACGGAACATTCGGACAAATATATGAGTGGATTCCGTTCTTTCGGGTAAATGTTGCGGAGTGGCTTCGTGGTTCCCCAGAGGTCGATACAATAGTTGCTCGGTTGGTCGCTCATACGCCGCTCCCGTCCTCTGAGCATGAGAAAGTTCTAGATTTTGTCAGAACAGTCTTAATTAGTAGGATTGATGAGGTTGTTCGTGTCGAAAGTGACTCACCTGACACGGAGTTGAGTGCTGCGCTTGCTCGGCATGGAATTGTGCCGATGTTTGGATTCCCTACGAGAGTCCGAAATTTGTGGAGTAAACCGGTGCGTACACGGCGAGATATGGAACGCTTCGCGGTTAGCGATAGAGCGCTCGAAGTAGCTATTCGCAATTTTGCGCCAGGTGCGGAAATCGTTAAAGACGGTCTTGTGCATACTGTCAACGGGTTCGCTGCATATATAGTCCGAGGAAATAGGGTCGAACCGGCTGATCCAATTGGGGTTTCGCGCGTGGTGAGTACGTGTGAATCCTGCGGTCAGACGAACTTGTCTTCGAGCACGACATGTAATGCCTGCGGCAGCGTAATGACACAAATGAACCTATACGAACCGCGTGGATTTCGGACGACATACGAACCTCGTCCATTCAACGATGACCAAGAGGTTTTGAGTACGACGTCGGCGCCAGCGCTGATTCCTGGCGACACGCCTACTGGATCGACCAAGCTGAAGAATTTTAAAATTGATCTGTACGAACAAGCGCAGCTGGTTACGGTTAATGACAATTTCGGGCGTGGATACCAGTTTAGTAAGGGCGTCGATAAGTCAATAGTCGCCGAAACGCCGGACGCTTCAATCGGCACGATGAACACTATTGGCGAGGTACGTGTTACGGACGCACTTCTGGTTACGCTTGGCCCACTTGATATCGGTTCAGGAACAGTTGCGCTTTATGATCTTATGTCAGGTAAGGCGGCGTATACCTCGTTTGCAGAGGTAATCTTGCGCGCAGCGCAAGTGCTGCTTGATCTTGACGCGGTTGAAATCGCAGCGGGTCTCGTGCCCATGCGAATGCCGGCCGTATCGATGCGGGGCAATTCTACGTTTCAAGTTGGGGCTGGCGTATTTCTGGCTGACACAGCTGAGAATGGGGCAGGCTACGCGACAGAGCTCGGTGATGGCGTCGTGTTTCAAAGACTTCTGGCGGACGCGTTGAAAGAACTCCGTTCGGCTTGGGAGGATCCGGCGCACGCGGACAATTGTGATACTTCTTGTCCTGACTGCTTGAGATCCTACAATAATGCTCGCCGACACCCACTGCTTGATTGGCGCCTAGCACTCGACATGTTGGAACTAGCTAGCGGGGAAGTGCTGACCGTATCGCGGTCGATGCCTGAATGCGGTGCATGGATCAATGCAGCGGCGCATGCACTTCCTCAAACGACATCGCGAACAGTGCAGGGGGTTCCAGCGTTGGTGCGCGGAGATAGGTGTGTGCTGCTAGCGCATCCGTTGTGGCGTGCAGAAGAAGAGTTCCAGGTGCGGATTCAACAGGAGGCGATTAAGGCTGCCCAGGGCGAGTACGCGGTTGTTTCGCTTCTTGACTTGCGAGAGTTCCGAAGGAATCCAATTTCAGCGTTGAAACTGCTCTCTTAGGTCTAATCGGCTCGATCCACTCGTGGAGCAGCGGATTTGTGGTCGACCCGAAGTCGCAGGGACCCAATAACTGGTTCGTCGAGTTATTTAGCAACGAGGCCGGGGATCGCCAGGTTGTAATTTGGTGGAAAATGGAGTGCTATTATGAGCGAGGATAGTTAATCAGACGGGGCACATTACTGCAATCTTCGCGTCCGTACGCTGTAGCGGCGAGCGATCGCGTCGTTTGCCGCGACAAACCCGAGCTTCAAGGTCGTTGGTTTACGGCGTGCGCCTATATGTCATGATGGTTCCGCAAAGAACTCGCCGTGAGGCTTCGGGTCGGTCGTGGGTATTGGTCGACACGGGTTTTGGTCTGGTAGCCCGTTCGAAGGGTTCTGAGTGTCGTGCTGCACGGAGAGCCTGTGATTCTTGTGGGTGAAATTAGCTTCAGGTAGTGGCGAGACGACGCAATCAGTGCCCGCTATTGAACATTTTTCGCCTGATTGGGGAACCGCTGGTGTTTATTCGCATGGACCTGGATATGAGATTAATAGATTCCTCCGCTTCAGTCGCTGGATGCGGCGATGAAACTTTGGAAAAGATTCTGCAGTATGTGAGTAGTAGCGAGTGCGTAATTGGCGGCCAAAGTACTCGCGTGCCAGACACAGACACTTTTTCTTAGTTCCATCCTCCCGGAGATGCGTAAGCACGGTTGCGCTTGTGATGGTGGCTAGAACACCTGGACAACTTCAATGGTTACGTTTGTCGTTAATTACCGCCAATGTGCGTTCCGCTACCTGTATAGGATCTTCATGTTCCCATGCTCGAATCACGGTCCAGCCTTCCGCTGTCAGAATTCGGTCGGTATCGCGATCTCGCTCGCGGTTTCGAGCCATCTTCTCGCGCCAGTACTCGCTGTTGGACTTCGTTACAGTACGGCCGTGTGTCGGGCAGCCGTGCCAAAAACACCCGTCAATGAATAGGGCAATTTTTGTCGGTCTAAACACGACGTCAGCTCGTCGGCGTAGGCCCGGTAGAGGCGAAACGTCCACCCGATAGCGCACACCTGCGGCGTGGAGCAATCGGCGCACTGCTAGCTCGGGCGCAGTGTCGCGCGTCCGCTGCTGCTGCATACGACTTCGTACAGCTGGTGTGCTTGCCCAAGACGACTCAACTGTGTCTTGTCGAGGGGTCCGGACGGGAGTCCCCCTCAGGCGGGGAGGTGAAGAGAGGGAGTCTATCTGCTGACTAGTGCCGCATCACGCAACGTTTGCCCTGTCGACGATCTCCCGTAGCTGTTGATCCTCGGCGTGCTTGTTGCGCCAGATGATGTAGCGACGGATCATCGACGCTTGCTCCCGGTGACTGCCGTGGTCGGTGCCATCGAGCGCGAAGTACCGCAGCGCGGTGAACTGCGCCTCGATCCGGTTGAGCCACGAACTGTTCGTCGGGGTGTACGCGATCTCGACGTTGTTCGCCTCCGCCCACAGGCCGACCCGTTGGCACTTCCTCGTGGTCAGGTGCGGCGAGAAGTTGTCGCACACGATCGCGATACGAACCTCCGCCGGGTAAAGAGCGCGCAGGTAACGGCAGAACTCGAGGAAAGTGGAGCGGTTCTTCGTCGTCTTGACGTGCCCGTACAGCTTGTCCTTGCCCAGGTCGTAGGCGGCGAACAGATGCCGCACCCCGTGCGGTCGGGTGTAGGTCGCCCGCCGCCGGCGCCGCGGCTCCCGGTCCGGGTCCTTGTGCCTGCCGCCGCGTTCGGCCCACTGCCGGCCCGGATGCGGCTGCAGATTCAAGGGGCCGAACTCGTCGAGGCAGAAGATCGCCTGTGGCTCATCGGGATCGGACACGACATCGCCATCGGCGATGGCATACAGGTGCTCGACCCGAGCCTTCTTCACCGCGTAATCGGGGTCCCGAGATCTCTTCCAGGTCTTCACTTTTTGAAAGGAGACACCCTCCTCGCGGAGCAGCACGCGCAGACCCTCGTGGCTGATGTCGTCGACCACCCCCTCGGCGACCAGGAACTCGGCGAGTTTGGTCAGACTCCAGGTCGAGAACGGCAGATCGTGCTCGACGGGGGCGGACTTGGCGATCTTCTTGATCTCCCGGCGTTCCGGCAGGGTGAACTTTTTCGGCCGGCCGCCGGCGTACTTCGGGTACAGCGAGTCGAATCCGTCGGCGTTGAAGTTGTGGATCACATCGCGGACCCGGTCGGCGCTGGTGAAGCTGACCTCGGCGATCTTCGGTACCGGCATGCCCTGGGCCGAGAGCAGGACCATCTGGGCGCGCCGCCAGGTCACCACCGATCCGGTGCCACGGCGGATGATCCGTACCAGCCGTCTGCCTTCGTCGTCATCGATCTCTCGCACGCGTACTCGTTCTGCCACTCGACCAGGCTGACCGATCCCGTGGCCGACACGCCGCAACCGGTCGGCGTGTCGGCCAGAACGGGCAAAGGTTCACGGGTGCGGCACTAGAAAGCGGCCATGTTGTCATAGGTAGGTCCGATCGTTGAGAGTTCGTAGGTAAGCTTCGAGTCCATGGTCCGGCGGTAGCGTGGATGGAGCAATGGTCGAGGATGTGACCCTCGGCCTGGAGGATCACACCAATCTGGTCGTGCGCGCAAGCACAAGCGGTGTAGCTGTTGTTCCGTTGTAGATGCTGATACGTCCCGCGTGGCGCTGTGTAGTGACCGCGAGAGGAAACGGCTCTCATACGCCTGGCGTTGATCGGAAGGCAATATAGGTGAGTACATGTACTGCAGCGGCACGCAAGCCTACCAGCGGAGTTCTCCGCTACGTAAATGAACCAATGCATACGCACACTAGAAACTCTGCAGTGTTCAACTTTTAAACTCGTAGCCGCTCATTTTGTGCAGAGCTGCTCGATTGCACTGGTCGCGCGATCTCCCGGAATTTTTCACGGACGGACTCTCGTACGGTGCCGCCGTTAAGCTGCTCGACGACGTGCAGTTCGAAGGCTGCAATCCTGACCTGAGGCGTTGAGCGCGAAATTGCGAGCTGCGTGAGTTCTCTGTAGTCGATGTACTCGTAAGTCACGTGCACGCCGTGCAGAGTCTCGGACGTCGGGAGTCCTGCTGCATCTCTTGAGTGGGCTACGAACAGGACCTCGACAGTCCAGGCCTCGGGGTCGTCGAGAGCTGACCACGATTCTGCGAGGCGCTGCTCGACGATCCGACCCAAAGAGCGCGCATGGTCTTTAACATAAGTCGCTGAGAGGTGGCCTCCGTGGGCTTCGAGCGCGATCGCGCGCCGCTCGTCGACGTTGGCGAACTCGACGTCGCCCAGCTTGTGGCGGCTGAGGTTGGACGCATTGACTCCGTCTCCGAGGCCACGGGCACGCCAGCCCTGGCCATCAAAGGCGAGCACGGCGAGGCAGTCCACAACTCTCTGCTCTATGACCCCCTGCGTGTACGTCTCGTGCTTCGTGAGGTGGTCGGTAACCGCTGTGAACAGGTCGTCTGTCACAGTCAGGTCGAGGGGTACTGGCTTCACCGTACACAGTTCGATCATGCGCAGGAGCCAGGCCCGGAGGACGCGTGCGACCTGACGCCTCGGGACGAAGGGCAGCGATTCGATGGTACTGAGCAGCGTGACGAGAGCGTGGGCATCGTCACCACCGCGGTTTCGAGCCCACGAGGAGTTGAGTGTTTGTACCGCTTTGGCGTTGTTCAAGACTGGGTTACCCGTGGCTGCCGGATAGCGGGCAAAGAGTTTGCCACCGATATTGCCTCGGGGCTTGAACTCGTAGAGGTAACTCGCTGGGTGATCATAGAACTCGATCGGCGTGAGGCACCAATGAAGCATCTGCAAGTACGGCCAAAACGGTTCCTTGCTGCCCTGGTCGGCCCGCCTGAGTCGATTAAGCAGGCGCTCTACATCGACTTCAGGCAACCAGGTGTCAGTCTCCTTGCCCGCGATAGCGCTCGTCTCGGCAACCGATGAGTCAGGGAACAAGGCGAGCGAGAGTGCCTGGTCTGAATCCCAGAGATCCTCCCCGGCAGCGGCTTCGTTCAGTTCGGGCAGAAGGCTAAGCCTGCGAGCGATGAACGCCACAGAACCGTGAGCAACGTCGAGACTCGCTTCAGTAGTAGCGAGCAACCTAGCGACCTGCGAGCAGGAGAACAATTCCTCACCGAGCAAATGGGCGATCAGGGACGCTCGGGAAAGGAGTCTGCGGGCGACAGAGTGTGGAAGACCTGCAACATCTGAACTACCTTCGCGCAGTTTTCTGTAGAGATCGAAATATGCCCTAGCGCCGATCTCATCAAGCACCGGAGGGGTGAACTTGAGTACTTCGTCGACGGCCGCCCGAAGTTGCGGGTCGACGGCGCCGTCGAGTTGCCAGCGCTCAGTGGCTTCCTCAAGCACAAGCGCGAAGTCATCGGGACCCAGGCCCTGCGAATGAGCGAGCACTGCGGTTGCCTCGATCGCAGCGTGCTCGCGCTCGATCGCGAGGGGGAGTTCCCAGCCGCGGATAACGTGAGCAAGGGCAAGGTTCGATGTGTCAGCCACGGCCGCCCTCGTTCCAGAATCCGGGAGGCCGCCCGCCATGGGTCCGCCAGAGGTCTCGGAGCGTGATGGCACTCTCGTCCGCATTGAGACCTAGGGCTTCGAGCCACGCAAAGGCCTCGGCGACGGTCAGCCGGCGGTGGCCGGACTCGACGCGTGACACTGCGGCCTGGTCGATACCGAGTTCAGCGGCTAGCGTGCCCTGAGAGGCATGGCGCTCGTTCCTCAACTCTGAGAGCGCGTTGGCAAGAGCGTGATGGAAGTCGTTCTCGGCACTTGTTCCTGATGACACGCTACAAATCTAGCTTCGACGAGATGTCGGCCGGCGTTGCTAGGATCGCGCTATGTCAAAAGCGCATAACTCAGCAGCGTCCAGTGGCGCAAACGGCCTTACCTTCGTCTCTCTATACTCAGGAGCGGGCGGCCTCGACCTCGGGTTCGCGCGGGCGGGGTTTACCCCTGTATTCGCCAATGACATCGACCCGTACGCGGTCCAGACCTACAACCGGCTGCATGAGGTGCGCGACCCCGAGTGGCGAGAAGCGGCTCGTCGATTCGAGGGTCACACTGCTGTCTGCGGCGACGTGCGGGTCGCCGCAGCGGAACTCAAGGAAGGGATGGCCGACCTTGTCATCGGCGGACCCCCTTGCCAAGGATTCTCGGTTGCCGGTCGTATGGACCCGAATGATCCGCGCTCACGCCATGTGTTCGACTTTCTTGGGCTGGTCGCCACGGTGAAGCCACGGGCATTCGTGATGGAGAACGTCGCGGCGCTTGCGCGCAACCGGCGTTGGGCGGACATTATTGCAAACCTCAAAGACATGGCAGCGCTCGACTACAAGATCGAACTGATCGTGCTTAACGCCTCGCACTGGGGCGTGCCCCAAGCCCGTGAGCGCATGTTTCTCGTCGGCGTGCCACATGACGGACCGGACTTTGCCCTTCCGGAACCTCCCACGATCGACGCGCCTCCCACAGTTCGCTCGACGTTGTCGACCCTGCCCCGCGCAGGAGAACCGGGCAATGATTCCCTGTGTACCGCCATCATCACGTTGGCGAAGTCACCGGTACTGCGACGCTCGCCCTACGCGGGGATGCTGTTCAATGGCCAGGGGCGTGCAATGGGACTCGATCGCCCCGCCCCCACGCTGCCCGCGTCCATGGGCGGAAACAGGACTCCTATCGTCGACGAAGGGGATCTATACGACGGCGAGGAGCCGTGGATCGTTGACTACCATCGGCGGCTGTTCGTTGAGCGAAAGAACCCGTTGGCGAAGCTTCCACCCGAGGCCCGTCTCCGTAGGATTACAGTCGAGGAGGCCGCTGCGATCCAGACGTTCCCGAAGGACGTACCGTGGCAAGGTGCGCAGTCGGCCCGCTTCAGGCAGATAGGTAACGCGGTCCCACCGAGACTCGCCTACCAGGTCGCTGCAGCCGTCGCTGATACGTTGCTACGTACGCCGAGCAAAGAGGCTGAAATTGAGTCGGAGCATGCGCTTGCACTGATCTGAAAAGACTAGGAGTTGGAACCCCGAGGCGCATTCACAATTCGTGACACCTCGGGGTTCTGCAAGTTTCATGTCTTGGGGTCTGGTGGCGCTCGAAGTGTGTCAAGTTCGGCGTTCGTAAAATGCACAGCGGGGCGAAGTCGGTAGGTCTGCGTTGTTTCGGCGGAAGCACGAACGCTGGGAAGATCATCGATATCCTGCGCTGTAGAAGGTTCCTTCTACCTCCGACGGTAATCACGTCGGTGTAAACACAACCCGGTCGATCATGCCGCGGCCACGATCCAGCTGTACCCGGCCACTAGGTTGGTGTCAGCCGACTGACCGGTGGCAGTCCTCCGCATACGCTATGGCGCCGGCGAGTGTTGTAGTGCTCGATGCAGGGAGCACGGAAACCAGCTCGTTCGACGTTGCTGGTGACCACCTGGCAGTAGGCCCATTCGATCTGCAAGGTGAGGTTGAGGCGTTCGGCCTTGCCGTTCTGCCACAGACAATGCGGTTTGATGAACTTCTGCCGAATCTCGAATTCGGCGCAAACAGGGCGCAGCGACCACCGGTAGACAGGCGTTGTCGGTCATCAACCGTTCAATCCGGGCAATGTCGTGGCTGGTGAAGTGGTCGATCGCGCGGATCAAGAGATTTGGTCAAGCCCCAGAAGGTGGTGTAGGACGGTGATCCCTTCTCCTGTCCTGACTATGCAGCAGGAATCGCGGCAGCAGGTTCCGTAACCACCTCCCCGGCACTGTCCGGCGCGGTGCCCACAGCACGACAACGAGCCAGCACCTCGAGCCCGAGATACCGCCGGCCCTCCGTCCATTCATCGGTCTGCTCGGCCAGAACAGCACCGACCAACCTGACGACCGCGTCACGGTTGGGGAAGATCCCCACCGCATCGGTCCGACGTCGGATCTCTCGATTGAGACGCTCGGCCGGATTATTCGACCACACCTGAGTCCACACATCCTTCGGAAATGCGCTGAACGACAACAGATCCTGGCGGGCATTGCCCAGGTGCTCGGCGACCGCCGGGAGCCGGTCCTCGGTGTACTCGACAAGACGATCGAACTGGGCATCGACCGCATCGGCGGTCGGCTGGTCGTAGACCGAATGCAACATCGCCTTGACCGCTGGCCACATGCTCTTCGGACACACACCCATCAGGTTCGCCGCGTAATGGGTCCGGCATCGCTGCCACGCAGCACCGGGCAGGTTCGCCGCGATCGCATCGACCAGACCACGGTGTGCATCGGAGGTGACCAACCGGACCCCGCTCAGACCGCGGGCGACCAGGTCGGCGAAGAAGGTGTTCCATGCCGGACCGGTCTCGCTGGTGGCCACGTGCAGGCCCAGCACTTCGCGGTGCCCGTCGGCGTTGACTCCGGTGGCGACCATCGCGACTGCGTTTACGACCTGCTTGTTCTCGCGGACTTTCATCGTCAATGCGTCGGCGGCGACGAACGTGAACGGGCCCGCGTGATCGAGTCGGCGTTGCCGGAACGCGGCGACCTGTTCGTCGAGGTCTTCGGCCATGCGTGAGACCTGGGACTTCGACAGTGCGTTGATGCCGAGGGTTTTGACCAGCTTGTCCATCCGGCGGGTGGAGACCCCGGCCAGGTAGCAGTCGGCGACCACGGTGATCAATGCCGCTTCGGCGCGTTTACGGCGTTCGAGGAGCCATTCGGGAAAATACGTCCCGGACCGGAGTTTGGGGACGGCGACGTCGATGGCGCCGACGCGGGTGTCGAGCGGGCGGCGTCGGTATCCGTTGCGCTGGTTGACTCGTTCGGTGGACTGTCGGCCCCATTCGGCGCCGCAGACCGCGTCGGCTTCGGCGGACAGCAGGGCGTTGATCATGGTTTGTAGCAGTTCGCGCATCAGGTCGGGAGACGCGTCGGTCAGGGCTTGGTGCAATACACCCGCAGGGTCGACAATGTGGGGTGCGGTCATCGTGATGACTCCGTTCGAGGATTCTGTGGAAGGTTGACTCGAAGGATCACGCGGTGACCGTTTCACGTCCAGCAGCGACACGCTGTCGGTTGTGGTGCTGGTCACCGGGTTACACCACTCTATGGGGCACTACTGAGCGCCTCGACGATCTCCCGCACGCTATCGACGAGATCATCGATCTGCGAAGCCGCTTGTCTGATGATCTCGACAATGGCGTTCACCTGGATGTACGTGCCGATCCAGGGGATCTTCTTGACGGCGAACTTCAATGCCTGGGTGGTGTTCTCGAGTGAGACTTCCGCTTCCAGCATCGTGGCGAGTCGCTGAACCCCGCTGATAGCCGCCTGTCTGACCTTGTCGGAGGTGAAGAAACACATCTCTTTCGCTACTCGGCCTACCGGGCCTTCCCACTCCATAGCTGCTGCCTGGCGTTCGGCGTGTTCGGTGAAGCTTTGAGCCGCGGCGCCGTCCCAATGCGGATCGAGTTGTTCATAGCCGGCGCGGACGTTGGAACCGCACGTCTCCATACCTTCGGCTGCGATGCGGTATGCGTCGCCGATACGCTTCAGTTCGTTCCAGTTTCCCGTCAATGGCTCCACGAACTGCAGGAGCGGACTCCATCCCGTTGCAGCGTGAATCGCGTCGTCTAGATCTCCGAGCCAACCTGCTGCGTCCGCGATGACTTGCCGAATATCCTCGGCTCCTACTTCGGACAGCGGAAGGTCTACTTCCTCTGCCTTCCGGTAAGTCACCGGGTCGAGGAACGGAGCTGCGGGGCCGGGCGCTGGGGTGTACGAGTCGTAGTGGGCGTCGATCAGCTCTTCGAACAATATGTTCGCGTTGAGAGCGTCATATGTTTGGGCCTCTTGGTCTGCGTACATCCACGCAACTCGGTTGAGCTCCACACCGGTCGACCGAGTAACCGCCGCCAAGCCGCCGTACCGGGAAGACATGAAGTCCGCGGTCGCTGCCAGAGGGGCGCTCAATAGTGCAAGTACACCTGCGCCCAATCCTTGCTGAACACTGCATTCCGCACGTATGTAGTCGGTGGAGGCCGAGGCGTCGTCGGCAATGTCATCGAATAACACAGCGACTCCGGCTACTTCTTCGGGAGCTGCCTTGAATGTTTCGCCCATGACACTTTCTGTCTTCTTGATGCGCTTCGTTAGGTGGGTCGAAGCGTCGAAATGATGGCGTCTGCAACCCCGCCGTCGTATGCGCCATCGATATCCTGGTGGACTTCGACCATCAACACCATGGTTTCTGCGGTGGCGTAACCTGGCGTCGCCACGACGTCGAAGCGGGCCGAGCCTGGTTCGCACGAACTGATTCGCGGGATATCGGTAACGAGGGCTGAGACGCGGACCGCGGGCAGCCCTGCGACTTCGAACCACACGGGGTCGGTGTACTCGACCGTCGGCAATGTTCCGGCATTGTCGTCGAAAATCCACTCGACGGAGCGGACCTCTTGTTGCGCTACCGATTCGAGGTCCAGGTCACGCGAACCTGCCGCGCCGGAGATCGCAAGCCAGCCCCCGTCTTCCTCCGGGCAATAACCGTAACCGAAGAACCCGACAGCTCCATAACTGGCCTTGTCGTTCTCGTTGGACCATCCGGCGATAGAACGGTAGTCGTTGGTCCAGTCCGCCGGAATATCGTATGTAAGACCGTATCTCGTGCTGATCGGTTGCGGCGCACCTGGAGCGGCGGTCATCTGAGGCGGTGGGCGCAGCATCGAGGGGAACCCCTCCGGCAATGGCGGGGGAGAGGTTCGTGGACCCACCGGTGCCGATGGCGCGGAGGTAGTCGGCACCAAAGTCGGAACCGAGGGGACGTCATGGCCGACAATCGAGGACACCCGCGGTAGCAGCAGGATTGCTGCTAACCCTCCTGCAATAGGCAGTACAGTGCGCAACAGAAACGACTTCACGTGCCCCCTCCCGACTGGATCTCGACCCCCTCGAGATCAGCGCGGAGACTCTAACAGGTGCCGCGGTTCGTCTCGTCGAGTGCACTCGACGAGAGCTCCATCGACTGGGATCTGCACAGTGCTGCGGTGTCAATGAGTCCAAAAGTCGATCAACACGGTCGGAGCGTTGCGATGATGTCGTCGGCGACGTCGACGTCGTACGCGCCTTCGTTGACTTGCACCATCAACACCATGGTCTGCGCCGTCGCATAGCCCGGGGTGGCAACGATGTCGAACCGGGCGGCGTCGGGTTCGCAACCGCTGACCTGCGGAATATCAGTGATACGGGCGGAAATTCGAACGGCGGGGCGGTCAGCGATCTCGAACCATACGGGGGCGGCGTACTCGACTGTCGGCCGCGTGCCGGCGTTGTCGTCGAAGATCCACTCGACGTCTCGGATCCTCTCGGTAGCTACGGTTTCGAGGTCGATACCTCGCGAGCCCGCCACGCCGGACATCGCCAGCCAGCCTCCGTCCTTTTCGGGACAGGACCCGTAGCCGAACGAACCGACGCTGCCGTAGACGGCATGACCTTCCTCACCGGACCATCCGGAGCTAGCGCCGTGGTCGTTCTTCCAGTCCCGCCGGAATCTCATAGGTGAGGCCGTATCTGGTGTCGATCGGTTGCGGTTGCCCTGGCTCGACGTCGATCTTCGGTGGGGGAAACAACATGGAGGGAAAACCCTCCGGAAGGGGAGGTCGCGTGGTCTGCGGTGTGGAAGGGCCCGGTGCCGCGACGGTGGTCGGCACCAAGGTAGATACGGACGGGACTTCGGGACCGAGAAACGAGGACACCCGAGGAAGTAGCAACAGTGCTGTTATCCCGCCGATTATCGGCAGTACCTTACGCAGCAGAAACGACTTCACGCGCCCCCCTTCGGCTTGATCTCGACCCCCTCGAGACCAGCGCGGAGACTGTAACAGGTGTCCCCAATGGACTCGTCGAGCGCGGTGCGTGGCCGCACGTTGCCGCCCGTGGATTTCGCAGGTCGGTCGAGGTGGTGCTCGCCTTGGTAAGTTGCTTACGTCGGCCGGAGTGTCCCAATGATCTCGTCTGCGACACCGACATCGTATGCGCCGTCGATGCCTTCGTGTATCTCGACCATCAGCACCATGGTTTCCGCACTGGCGTATCCAGGTGTCGCAACAATGTCGAATAAGGCGGCTTCGGGGTCACACTCGCTGACCTGCGGGATGTCCGTGACGTGGGCGGAGAGTCGGACGGCCGGACGGCCGGCCACTTCGAACCACACAGGTTCGGCGTACTCGACCGTCGGTAGTGTGCCCGCGTCGTCATCGAAGATCCACTCGACAGCTCGAATCTCCTTCGACGCGACCGCGAGAAGGTCGAGGTCCCGTGAACCTGCGGCACCCGATATCGCCAGTTGAGCGCCGTCGTTCTCCGAGCAGTAACCTTCGCCGAAATGCCCGATTGCCCCGAAGCTCGCCCGGTCGTCCTCGTTCGACCACCCGGCGATAGAGCGGTAGTCGTTGGTCCAGTCCGCCGGAATATCGTATGCGAGACCGTATCTGGTGCTGATCGGTTGCGGACCGCCCGGCGCGGCGGTCATTTGAGGCGGTGGACGCAACATGGAGGGGAACCCCTCCGGCAATGGCGGGGGAAGGGTTCGTGGGCTCGTTTGTGTGGATGGAGCGGATGTCGTCGGTACCAAGGTCGGTACCGATGGAATCTCGGGACCCAGGAGCGCGGACACCCGAGGAAATAGCAGCAGCGCCGTTATCCCGCCGATTATCGGCAGCACTTTACGCAGCAGAAGCGACTTCACATGCCCCCTTCGAGTTGATCTCGACCCCCTCGAGACCAGCGCGGCGACTGTAACAGGCGCAACTTGACGCGCTGAACCGAGGCTCGTTCGCGCTACACGCGAGGCGAGCCTCGGTTCAGAGCGCGAGAGTTAAAGGACGCAAACGATCCCACGTCTGTCGAGCCGTCACCAGTGGATGGCGGCCACCGAATCCAGTGGCTCGGCGATCGTCTCCACCGCGACCTGCAGATCCGCATCACGCATGGCCTGCGGGAACCGCAGCCGGGCGCGTTGTTCGATCTCGGCCGGCGGAACGTGGAAGACCCGGAACTTGTCGAGGTCGAGCACCTCGAGCTGGTCGAGGTTCTCGGCACTGACACTCGTGTGCCCGACGCTCACACCCGGGACGATCGGATCCAGTCGCGTCTTCCGGGGCGGCGTCGCTGCTTCCGGGGCGCGATGGAATGCGGGTTCGTACGACCGCTCGATCACATCGGTCGGGACCTTCACACCGTTCACGGTGATGCTCTCGGGAAGCGGGGAGGCCCCCAGTGCTTCGAGAGCTTCGGGCTCCGATACCTTCTCATTCACTGTGAACTGCAGGGCGAGCTCGCCGGTGGGTTCGCCGTCCACATGCTCGTATCCAACGCCGACGGACGAGACGTTCGGATCATCGAGGTAGTCGGCGCCCTTGGTGCGGATGAACTTCCGCAGAGCGACGGTGAGGTCGTCCTTCTCGGGGTGGGGTGTGCGATTCGTCGGCCAGGGAGAGTGCAGCGGCCTCGGCTTCGTCCAACAGCCGCCACTGTCCGGGTTGCGTACTCATTCTCGGGACTCCGAAGCGCGGTAGTGGTGTACTCGAATTCGAGATGACCCATCACCCGATTTGTGGGGAATGAACCCCGCTGAGCGGGTCGAATCCACCGAGGATCGTCGAAGGAGTGACCGCATGCGTCCGACCGGCATCACCACGAATATCAACGTTCCGGATATCGGGGAAGCGCGGAGCTTCTACGCGGACTATCTGGGGCTGAGCGTCGAAGAGATGAATCTCGGATGGGTCGCGCGGTTCACCACTCCCGACGGTCGTGCCGTCGTCCAGTTG
This sequence comes from Rhodococcus sp. 852002-51564_SCH6189132-a, assembly GCF_001665495.1. Lineage (NCBI taxonomy): Bacteria > Bacillati > Actinomycetota > Actinomycetes > Mycobacteriales > Nocardiaceae > Rhodococcus > Rhodococcus sp. 852002-51564_SCH6189132-a. The sequence continues at coordinate 54,380 of NZ_LZMJ01000004.1, read as the reverse complement.
GTCAGCGGTGACGAATCGGCTCCCGTGGACTCGGCGATCTCCGTCCATGTCGGCGACGAGGTGGAAGCCGCCTACGAGGAGGCGCAGCGTCGCGGGTTCGAGATCGTGTATCCGCTGACGATGGAACCGTGGGGAGTGCGGCGGTTCTTCGTTCGCGCACCGGACGGCACGGTCGTCAACGTCGTCAGCCACTCCGACGACACGCGGTAGGGGGACGAGGACGCCGTTCCGATCCGGTGTTCTCGACGGCGTATATGACGGTCGAGAACACCAGATCTTCCGGCTCGTCGCGCCATCGCGTGCGGAGGCGAGGAAGTACCCAGTCCTGAAGCACCTCGGCATACATCTGGTGCATCGTCTGAGACGGACACTGATGTGTGGGTTCGACCCGGATAGCGAGGCTGAGTCCACGCGGATCAGCTCAGGCCGAGGTCGATGGCGGCGAGTCCGGCCTGTGTGCGGTTGTGGACGTCGAGCTTCGTGTACACGTGCTCGACGTGATTGCGCGTCGTCTTGTGTGCGATACCCAGCTCGTCGGCGATCTGCCGGTTCGAATAACCCAGAGCGACGAGCCTGAGGATCTCCACCTCGCGACCCGTCAGTCCCGCAGGCCAGGGCGCGCGTCGCTTCGTCGGGTGCCCCGCCGCGAGCAGCACGGCCTCGACCGCTTCCGTGTCGAACCGGCCTGCTTGTGCGTCGCGGCACATCCGGGCGGCCGTGGCCTCGGCCGTCAGAGCTCTACGGTGCGGTCTAGCTTCTCGTAGCCGCTGGTAGGTTTCCGCCGCGGCGAGGATCCGCGCCGTCACGCCCAGGTCGGCGGCCCGGAGTCCGCCGGGATATCCGGAGCCGTCGAGTCGCTCGCGGTGCGTCACAGCGACGGCGACGACGGCCTCCAGCCCACCGACGCGGCTGAGGATCCGTCCGGTCAGATACGGATACAAGCGGACCCGCTCCCATTCCGCGGTGGTGAGCGGGCCGACCTTCTCCCAGATCTGGTTGGGCACACCCATCCGCCCCAGTCCGTGCACGAGACCCGCGCGGTAGAGGAGTTCGACCTCCGCGACCGGGAGTCCGCGATGCCGGCCCGCGGCCGCCGCCAGATCCGCCACGCGTCTCGAATGCCCCAACAGGTAAGGACATTTCAGGTCGACGAAATCCGCCATCGCGCGCAGCATCTCGTCCAGTTCGGGTCTGCTCACGATGTAGTCGTGATCGGACGCCTGGGCGAGCGCCGCCGACCATGCGTCCTGTTCGAGCACACCCGCCGTGATCGCGTCGACGTCGTCGACGAACACCTGCGCCACGCGCGGGCCGAACTGGGTGCCGCTTCGCGCACGAGCGACAGCGACCGCCTGCGCGGACCCACCGAGACGGACGTACACCTCGGCGACGTCGGCCACCTGCACGATCTGCATCTCGACAGGAATCTCGTCACCGCGAACGCCAGAAGGTAGCCCCGCGCCGTCCCAGCGCTCGAAGGTGAAGGTCAACATCCCGCTCACCCGAGGGTCCAGCCCGACGCGATCGGAGAGCACGCTCGCGGACCCGCAGTGGGACCGGATGAGATCGGACACCTGCCGGCGCGCGGTGAACAGGAAGGCCGTGGCGTGGAGGAAACGCTCCGCGTACGGCAGTCCCCGCCCGCTGTGCCCCATCAGCATGCGGAAGAAGGGGAGTCCCGTCATGTCCACCGCGTAGGTATCGGCGCGGAACGCGATGTCGTCGCCGAACATCCGTGCCAGTTCGTGGGAGTCTGCGTGGCATCCGATCCAGGCCACCAGGTTGGCGTAGAAGACGACGTCCCGCTGGTCGGCGCTCAGTCCCATCCGGTCGGCGATGCGCGTGGCGATCACTGCCGAGCGCAGCATGTGTTCCATCGGCTGCCCGAGACCCAGATCGATGGCGAGGGACAGCGCGGCGACCAGTTCCGCTCGTCGCGGACCGTCACCCGTGGACGTCATGGACTCAGTGTCCTCGCACGATGCTCGGTCCGAAAGATGAGGCAGCGGCCTCATGACGTGCGGAGGTGGTCAGCCCAGGATCGAAGTACCCGCAATCGAGGAGGACGACATGACCATCACCCCGCACGCAGCCGCCCAGCAGTCCTGCGAACTGCCCCGGGTTTCCGGGGAGCGTTTCGCCGGCTACGCCGTGATCGGCGCGCCGTTCGCGAGCGGCCACTATCTCGCGCTGCGCAGATTCCCGACCAACAGCATCGGCGACGGCTTCACATCCGTGTGGCACCGCGACCCGGACGGCACATGGACGGTGTACAGCGACGTGCCCGCCGAACTGAGCTGCCCGCGCTATCTCGGTCGCGCGCTGAGCCGGACCGAGCAGACCGACGTGCGCGCCGAGTGGACCGGCCCCGCCGACCTGCACGTGACCGTCGGTACCGAACTGGAGTGGGACCTCCGGATGACCACCTCGCCGGCGACCACCGTCATGAACGCGGCGGGCAGTCTGATGCCCGACGCACTCTGGCACAGTCCGACGGTGCTGGCCGCGATGGGACGCGTCGCCGGACCGGTGCTCGGCGCCGGCCGGATGCGGCTCGATGGGCACCTGCCGAACGGGCAGTGGTTCCGGGCCAACCCGCGGCAACTGTGGGCCGCGCACACCGAGCGTGCCGTCGTCCGTGGAGTGGATCTCGGACCGGAAGGTCCACTGACCCACCAGGACCGCTTCGGCGACTTCCGGCTCCCGCAGCGCGGCCTGTTCGCGACGGTGCAGGTCTGGCTCGAACCGTACGACGCCCGGCGCCACCACCCGGCACGTCCCGACACGGTGTATGCGGACGGCGAGTGATCGGTGGGTGTTCCCGGCGGTAACAGCCTCTGGGGCAGAAGTGCCGCAAGGTTTCGTTCGAAAGTCGAGGCAACTCTTGCGCAAATGACACACAATGGATTTCGGTAACGAGTCGTCAAGTGGGAAAGGCAATTCAAGGTCAATTCACCCGCCCGCTCCGGTCTGGCTGACACTTGCGGGAGGCCTGGCGTTTTCGGGATGCGCGATGATCGAAGCAGTCTTGGGAATCCATGCGAGAGACTACGAGCCCGTCGAGGTTCGATCCGTCCCGCCCACACGGACGGACGACGACGCAGGGGGCGGCGTAGAACTCGGAAGACTGCTTGCCGTAGCGACTTTGACGCCTGCGCAGGCCGCGCTGCTCGTCACCGATACGGTCGATCAACTCGAACTCGCGCACACCCGGGGCCACCATCCGATCCGCCTCCGAGGTGACGCCGTGATGGTGTCCGAGGATGGTCAGCTCACCATCGACTGCGTCAAGAACGCGGGCTCCTGGGACGAGGTGCGCGACACGACGGCCGGACTTCTTCGCCGAATCGTGACGAACTGCCGCAACGAAGCGCTCGAGGAGAGGGTGAACGCGGCGATCGCCGAGTCGTCGGATCTCGTCGGCCTGGCGAGACGCGTTCGTTATGCTGCCGCAACCGAATTCGACGAAACCGAGGTAGGAAGGAAACGATCGCAGATCGCCGCGCTCGTCGCGGTGGTGAAGGGACATGCTCGTCCGGTGGACGGTACGGCGGAACGGGCAGACGTGCCGCGCGTGACGGAAGAGAGGACCTTCGTCCCGAATCGACGTCGCCCGCCGGCCGGGACGGTGTGGCATCGCAAGAAGCGACGGCTGCCGCGACGCCGGACGGTCATCGCGCTGGTCGCGATCATCGCGCTCGTCGGGCTGGCGTGGGTAGCTCCCGCAGCGTGGTCGGAGCTGAATCGGGGCTGGCACACCCTTCTCGACCCGGTGGACTCGTCGATGGACGACCGGATCGATCCGGTCTCACCACCGCCGCCGGTGCCCGAAGCGGCACCAGAGGCGGGCGTGCCGGGTCCCGTCGACACCGGTCTTCCCGCGAACGCCGGACCGATCACGCAGGTCGCCGCGAGCTTCGCGAACGGTCCGTGCGAGCCGGGACGATCGTGCACCGTCCGCGTCGACGTCGGGCTCGACCCCGCCGCGAATATCGGTGCGGTCACGTGGAATCTGACCGTCTACGACCGATGTACGGGCGTGACACTGCCGGGCGGGACGATCACCCTGCCGGTGCCGGCGGGAAGCCCGGAGGCCTACGGCATCGGAAGCGTCGACATGCCACCCGGGTCGGCACTCGCCGTCGCCGCGGTCACCACCGTTCCTGCAGCGGCCGCGTCCGAGCCGGTGTACGTTCCCACCGAGAATGCCGCCTGTGTGCCCGGGGGCTCTCGTGACGGCGGATAGGCACCCATCCGATCCCTGGCTCGTCGCGGCGTCCGTCGCTCTGGTCGCTCTCGGCATGCTCAACATGATCTCGACGGGCATGTCGTCGCTCGCAGTGCGTCACGCCGTGCTCGCCGCCGTGGGGCTCGGTGCGATGTGGATGACCTCGCGCATGCGGATCGCCGCTCTGAGCCGTTTCGGGTGGGCGCTGTTCGCCGCCTCGGTGGTCCTGCTCGCGGCGGTGCCGCTGGTGGGTATCGCGACCAAGGGCGCTCAACGCTGGCTCGATCTCGGCGTGTTCACCCTGCAGCCCTCCGAGATCGCCAAGCTCGCGCTGGTCATGGTTCCCGCCGCAATACTGGCCGGTGGGTACACGCTCGGCAGGTTCGTCGGTGTCCTGATCGTGTCGGCGGTGCCGATCGCCCTGGTAGCGCTGCAACCCGACCTTTCGACCGCCGTGGTGCTCGTGGCGACCGTGCTGCTCATGCTGATCCTGGCGAGAGTCCCATTGCGGTCGCTGTTCCCGCTGTTCGCGCTCGGGCTCGCGTCGCTGCCGATGGCCGTGTTGTTCCTGCGTCCGTACCAGCTCGAGCGGATCCACGTCTTCCTGTCGAACGACGCCGACCCGCAGGGATCGGGTTGGGCGGCGTGGCAAGCGGACATCGCGATCGGCAGTGCGGGGTGGTGGGGTCTCGGGCGCGAACCGGACTACGATCTGCGGGCGCAATATCTCCCCGAGTCGGAACACGACCTGGCCTTCGCGAGTCTCGTGTACGGGTGGGGCCTGGTGGCCGGCATCGCCGTCGTGGCGGCCGTCGTGATCATCGTGTGGCGTTCCGTGGTCGCCGCCCGCGTCGCACGCACTCGGGAGGCGGCACTCGTCGCAGCGGGCATCGGCGGTGTGTTCGGGCTGCATACCGTGGTGTCGGTGGCCCAGAGCCTGTCGCTGTTGCCGCACACCGGCATGCCGATCCCGATCTTCAGCTACGGAGGCACCGCCTCGATCATCGGGTTCGTCTCGATCGGCTTGGTGCTCGCGGTGCGCCGCGACGGCGTGACCCGGCCGCTGTGGGTGACCGAACCCAAGAAGCGCCGTCTGCCGCGCGGAGTGTCGGTGGGTGCGCTGACGCTGACGGCCTCGCTCGCCGCGATGTCGGTCTTCGCGTGGCAGATGCAGACCGCGCACGGCACCGAGTTCCGCGCGACGAGCGACACGCAGATGCTCCGCTGCATCCGTCTGCCCGCCGAGCGTGGTCAGATCCTCGACCGGACCGGCGTTCCCGTCGCGACGAACGTCGCCGAGTACACCGTCGCGGTGGTCGCCCGGATGTTCGCCGAAGGTGCCCCGTCGGCGCGCTACGAACTCGCCGCCCTGCTCGGCATGCCCCCCGAGAAGCTCGACGAGGAACTGCGGAGCAGTACCAGCGGAGACATCCAGGTCGTGCTCGGACGCGTCGGGCCCGAACAGGCCCGGGCGATCGTGGACGCTCGGCTGCCCTGGGTGCTCGTCTACCCGACGGGCCGCAGACAGTACCCGCACGGGGAGATGCTGGCGTCGCTCCTCGGATACGTCGGGATCGCGGACGAGCAGGACATGGAACTCTGGCCGACCCTCGCGCTCGGATCACGGGTCGGCAAGGCCGGGCTCGAGCGGCAGTACGACGCGTTGCTGCGCGGCGTCGACGGCAAGCAGTGCGTCTACGTCGATCCGTCAGGACGTCCGGTGGGCACGGGGGAGCGGGTGGATCCGATCCGCGGCCACGACCTGCGGTTGCATCTCGATGTCGGCATGCAGCGGGCCGCGACCGACGCGCTCGCCCAGACGGTGCGCACCAGCGGAGGCGACCTCGGCGCCGCGGTCGTGATGGACGCCCGCACCGGCGCGGTGCTGGCGCTGGCCAGCGTTCCCGGCTACGACAACAACGTCTACGGACCCCCGGCCGACCTCGCCGCGATCGCGGCGCAGACCGCGGCATCGGGTCCGGGCCGCATGCTCAACCATGCGGTGCAGACGGCAGCGCCACCGGGGTCGACGTTCAAGATCGTCACAGCGTCGACGAACGCGGCGTTCGACGTGCTGTCCCCGGATGCCTTCCTGGCGGGCGGCGCGGCCTACACCTACGGCGGTCACACCTTCGCCAATTGGCAGCCGATGGGCCCGAACAACCTGCTCGGGGCGATCCAGTGGTCCGACAACGTCTACTTCTACCAACTGGCCGACCTTCTCGGCCCCTACCGCATCGCGCAGATCGCTTCCGAGCTCGGCGCGGGTGCCCCCTCGGGGATCGATCTGCCGGCCGAGTCCGCAGGCTTCCTCGGTACCCCGGACAACGTCGAGAGCATCGGAGGTGCCTGGTATCCGGGTTCGACCCTGCTCATGGGTATCGGCCAGGGCACCGTCACGGCCACGCCGATCCAGGTCGCGCGGTGGACGGCGGGTATCGCGTCGGGTCAGATGGTGACCCCGAAGCTCGCTGCCGCCTACGGACCCGGCGACGCGGTCCCGATTCCCACCGAGCAACCTCGGCCGTTGTCGTTCGCCGACAAACTCGAACCGGTGCGCGCCGGCATGCGGGCGTCGGCCTCGGCCGGCACTGCTGGTCAGCTCGCGAGCCTGCCGGTCACGGCCGCCGCCAAGACCGGCACGGCAGAGGATCCCTCGGCACCGGGCAAGGGGCTCAACGCCTGGTTCTCCGCGGTCGTGCCCGCCGAGTCGCCGGAGGTCGTGGTGACAGCGCTGGTGCGCGGTGGCGGTTTCGGATCGGCCACCTCGGGACCGGTCGTCAAGGGTCTGCTCGAGCGTTACCTCGCGCAGCTCCGGACGCCGAATCCCTGACAGGTCAGGCGGCGTAGGCGGCGATCACGTCGGCGTGCTCGATGCACGAGGTCGCGCCCTCGGCGACGCAGGTGAGCGGACGCTCGGCGGTCTTCACCGGCAGGCCGAAGGCCTCCTCGAGCAGTTGCGGCACGCCGCGCAGCATCGATCCGCCGCCGATCGCCAGGATGCCTTCGGCCATCACGTCGCTGATCGCGCGCGGCGGCAGGTCGTCCAGGCAGCTCGACAGCGTCTGCACGATGCTCGTCGTGGTGGGCCGGACCGCATCCATGATCTCTTCGGTCTCGAGTGTCACCAGACGCGCGCGGCCGGTCGCGGCGTCGCGACCTTCCACCACGAGCGACCGTTCGTCGGCGGTCTCGGGCGCACCCATCTTGGCGCGCTCGGCAGTGAGTTCGCCGACGATGATCTGGTGTTCGGCGCGGAGATACCGGAGGATCGCGCTCGTCAGGTCGTCCCCGGCGATGCGGCAACTGCGGTGCGACAGGACACCGCCGTAGCAGAGAGCGGTGACTTCCGCAGTGCCGCCGCCGATGTCGACGACGAGATGGGTTCGGGGCTCGAGCGGGTCGATCCCGCACCCGATGGCACCGGCGACCGGCTCGGGAATCAACCCGACCTTCCGCAGACCGGCCTCGTGCCCCACCTCGAGCAGCGCACGACGCTCGAGCGGCGTGGCCCCGGCGGGAGCTGCGATGACGCCCATGGGCCGGATGCCGTAGCGACGTCGGGGCGCGAGCTGGGCGAGCACGGCCGTGACGAATGTCCGTGCCGTTTCGAGATCCACGATCACCCCGTCGCGTATCGGGTGGACGGGGGTGATCCCACCGGGTGTGCGGTCGACGAGGTCGCTCGCCTCCTTGCCGATCGCGAGCGCGCGGCGCGGTTCCTTCGTCCGCACCATCATCAGCGACGGCTCGTTGAGCACTATGCCCTCGTCGGGCGTTCCGACTACGGTGTTGGCTGTTCCGAGATCGATACCGAATCCACGCACGTCGGCCTCCGAGAGGATCCCAGCGAAATTTTCCGGATGGTGTCCAACGGCATCGTGATGATGTCGTGTACCGCTCAGGTTACCGCCGCCGAATTCTGTTACGCGCGTTGTTCACCGGAATGATATGCCGCGTTGTGCCGCTGAGTGCCCCGCTCGTCTCGGATGACCGGATCAGGCGGGATCGAGTTGCAGCACAACCTTGACGCGACCGCGTTCGTCGCGTGTCGCGACGGCATGGCCGGTGCGTTCCTCGTCGTCGAGTTGGATGCTCATGGGAGCACCGGCGCCGAGAAAGTTGCGCCACCAGGACTTCTCGTCGGGCATCGCGACGCCGATCATCACGGAGTCGCCCGAACGTCGGTAACTGATCGGCAACGTGATCGTCCTGCCGGATTTTCGACCCGTGTACCTGATCGGTGCGACATAGCTGCGGATCCGGCTACCGATGACGGGTAGACCGGCGGCTGCCATGACCATGGAGTTGAAGGGGCCTGCGAGACGGAACAACGTACCGGCAACTGTCATGTCTACCTCCCGCAGACACGGTACGGGAAGGCGTAACCGTCCGACATCGGTTCGACTTCGGCCGGCCCACGACGATCTTCGCGCAGTGGGCCGACGCGCACGTCGACGAGTTCCGCTGAGGTCTGTTCCTCTGTCGAGCCCTACCCCTCTTCGGACGCGGTGCCAGGAGGAGCCGGTATCACCGCGGTCGTCAGGGTGATGCGCATCCGGTCGTCACCGGTATCCGTGCGATACGGGGCGAGGATGTCGGCGAGCCTGCTCTGGATTTCCGCGAGATCGTCGGTCGTGACGTAGAGCGGGGTGGTCCCGAAACCCAGATAGTCCCGCAGGCTCCGGTCGTCGTCCCCGATGAACTTGTCGAAGCTCTCGCCGAGCGCACCCAGGAAGGTGACGAAGGCATTGCGCAGTTCGGCGTCGCTCATCGCCGCGAGGTCGTCGTGGCCGACGTGTGCCATGCGGTCGCCGAGCGCGAGGGTGCGTTCGACGGTTCCGCGCACGCGACGTTCGTCGACGACGGTGACGATCTCGGCGTCGATCAATGCTGCGACGTGTCGGTAGAGCGTGGCCTGGGTGACGTCGGGGAGTGCCGACCGGAGTTCGCTCGTGGTCAGCTGCCGTCCTCCGAGTTGCTGCACGATCCGCAGTCGAACCGGGTGCAGCACGACTTCCGCGATCGGGGACGTCTTCGCCATCGGTACCTACCCATCATTGTTATCACCGTGATAATGTTCTCAGTGTTGTAGTCAGTTTACCGTCGACGGAAGGTCCGACGTCATGGCCCAAACGACATACGACAACGCAACCCTCCACCTGTCCTTCTCTCGGTGGGAAGCCTTCATGGTCCGCCGAACCGCGATGGAGGTGCCGATCTCGGCGATCACCGGCGTGGAGGTCCTTCCGGGATGGACGTCCGAGATCCTCGGCATCAGATCGGGCATGGTGATCTCCGGCTTCTTGAAGGTGGGCACCTTCCGGCACCCGCGCGGCATCAAACGCCTGGTCGTCATGAAGCGAGGCCATCCGGTGCTGCGCGTCGCGCTGGGCGGCCCCGGCGTCGACTTCGACGAACTTCTCCTGAGCTCTCCGGAGGCGTACACCCTCGCGGACGGCCTGCGTTCGGCCGGGGTTCGATGAGCGGCGGCCTCAGTCGGTGAGTTCCGCGAAGAGCCCCTGCGCCGCCTCCACGGTGGCGTCCTCGTCGCCGGCGATGACGGCGGCGACCAAGGTGGTGTGTTCGGGTTCGAAACCCAGGCCCGTGACGCGGACGTGCCGGTCGATGGTGCGGCGGATCGACGGAAGCAGCGAGTCGTAGAACTCGAGGTACACCGCGTTGTGGCTGGCCTCGACGATGCCGCGGTGCAGGGCGACGTCGGCGGCCACCGCGGCGTCGATGTCGGATCCGGCGAACAATCGGTTGCGCTCGGCGAGCAACTGTTCGAGCCGGGCCACGTCGTCGGGGGTGCGCCGGCGCGCGGCCAGGACGGCGGCGGTGACGTCGAGGGCCTGCCGCAGTTCGAGCACGTCGCGTTCGTGGGCCGTGGCGAAATACTTGCCGAGGGTGCCGGTGACGTCGGAGGTCGCGAGGACGTAGGTGCCCGAGCCCTGGCGACGTTCGAGCATGCCGGTGTGGACGAGGGCCTGCACGGCTTCGCGGACGGTGTTGCGGCCGGTGCCGGTGAATTCGCACAGGTGCGGTTCGGTGGGGATCTTCTCACCGACCTTCCAGCGACCGCTGCAGATCTCACTGCGCAACTGCTCGGTGACCTGCTCGATCAGGTTCGTTCGCTGAACAGGTTTTCCCGAAGTCATCCCATCATCCTATGATTTCCGGTGTGAGTCTTCTGCGTGGCCGGCTGCTGGTGTTCTGTGCGATCGCGATGTCGGCCCTCGTGCTGAGAGTTGCGGTCACCTCGTTCAGCCCGCTCGCCGCGCAGATCAGTGAGGAGATCGGCTTCTCGTCCACGGTCGTCGGTGTCTTCGGCATGATCCCGACCGCGATGTTCGCGGCCTTCGGCCTCGCCACCCCGGCGCTCGGCCGACGATGGGGACTCGAACGCACCGCGCTGATCGCCATGCTCATGGCCGGCGTGGGCATGGCGACCCGCGCGCTCATGACCGACACCTGGTCGCTGCTGCTCCTGTCGGGGCTCGCGCTCGGTGGGATGGGCATCGGCAACGTCGTCATCCCTCCTCTGGTCAAGCGCTACTTCTCCGACACGCTGGCACTCGTCAGCTCGGTGTACATCGTCGGCGTGCAGCTGAGCACAATCGTGCCCGCCTTCGTCGCGGTTCCTCTCGCCGACGCCTTCGGCTGGCGCGTCTCGCTCGGAGTGTGGGCGCTCGTCGGATTCGCTGCGGCCGTTCCGTGGGCGTGGGTGCTGCTGCGTCATCGGAATGCCGATGCCGGGGAAGTGGCTCCCGTCGACCGGAACGTCGACGGCAGGGTCTGGCGGTCGCCGGTGGGTTGGGGGATGGTCGGCATGTTCGGCATGACGTCGCTCGTCACCTATTCGATGTTCACGTGGATCCCGGACATCCTCGCCGACGCCGGTGCCAGCCCCGCTTTCGGAGGCGCGATGGTGGGGCTGTTCGCCCTGCTCGGACTGGTCTCCGCATTCGGCGCTCCGTCGCTGTGCGCGCGGATGACGAATCCGTTCCCCGTGGTCGTGGCGTGCGCGTCGTGCTTCCTCGTCGCCTTCGCAGGCCTGTGGATCGCGCCGATGAGCGCACCGATCCTGTGGATCGTGCTGCTCGGACTCGGGCCGAGCACGTTCCCGATGGCCCTGACCCTCATCAATCTGCGCTCCCGCAGCCACGCCGGATCCGCAGCCCTGTCGGGATTCACCCAGGGTGTCGGCTACACCGTGGCGTGCCTGGGCCCGCTGCTGTTCGGTGTCTTCCACGACCTCACCTCGGGCTGGGCGGCCTCGTTCGCCTTCATGACGGTCGCCGTCGCGGTACTGGTGGCCGGCGCCTATCAGGCCTGCAAGCCGCGGGTGGTCGAGGACAGCTGGAACACCCGCCCGATCTCGGTGGGTTAGACACCGCTCAGCGGGGACGAACCCACCCAAGTCGTATGGCTGCTCTACTGGAAGGAGATTCCGAGAGCAGAGGAGGACCTCGATGAGCGACACGAAGCCGAACACCGTCTCCGCGGAGTGGCTGTACGAGCAGTTGGGGGACGAGGACCTCGTCATCGTCGACGCCACCGTGCACCTCAGCACGCCGCCGGACGGGTCCGTGCACATCGAACCCGGGTTGGCGACCTACCTGGAAGAGCACATTCCCGGCGCGGTCTACGCCGACCTGTTCACGGACTTCTCCGATCACGAAGCGCCGCAACCGTTCACCGCGGCGTCGTCGGAACGGTTCGCCACCGCCGCCGGTGCGGTCGGCATCGGTGAAGGCCGCCGCGTGGTGCTGTACGACCAGAAGAACGGCATCTGGGCCGCGCGACTGTGGTGGCAGCTGCGGCTCGAAGGCTTCGACGACGCCGCCGTGCTCGACGGCGGACTGCCCGCCTGGAAGGCTGCCGGCTATCCGCTCTCCGACGAGCAGGTGGTCCCGCACGGCGCGACCTTCACCTCGCAGCATCGACCCGAGCTCGTGCGGTCGACGGAGGAGATCGCGGCGTCGCTCGACGACCCGAACACGCTGATCATCAACGCCCTGGATCCTGCGACCTATCGCGGTGAGAGCCCCTCCTACCCGCGGCGCGGACACATCCCCGGCAGCATCAACATCCCCTTCGGCGACCTCGTCGACCCGTCGACCGGACGCTTGAAGCCGGCGGCGGAACTGCGCGAGATCTTCGACAAGGCGGGTGCCCTGAATCCGGACGTCAAGCCGGTGGCCTACTGTGGCGGCGGCATCGCGGCCTCCGGACTCGCGCACGCGCTCGCAGCTGCAGGTCGGTCGGACGTTGCGGTGTACGACGGTTCGCTCAACGCGTGGACCGCCGACGAATCCCTGCCGCTCGTGGAGGGCCCCGACCCCCGCTGATCCTCCGAAACTTCGGTGTTCTCGACGTCGTATAGCGCCGTCGAGAACACCGAAGTCGATTTCACCGTTGCATCAGTTAGAGCAAACATGATCTAATCGCTGCCACAAGCGAAAGGCGGCGATGATGATCGCATTTCTGAACTCGACGGCATTCACCGCACTCGGTACGCCCACCACCTGGGCCGAAGTGTTCGGCTTCGTCAGCGGCGCGTGGTGCGTGTATCTGGTGGGACGGCAGTCGATCCTCAACTGGCCGATCGGGATCGCCAACAACCTCGTGTGGATCCTGCTCTTCGCGACCGCCGGGCTCTACGCCGATTCCGGACTGCAGGTCGTGTACATCGTGCTCGCCGTGTGGGGTTGGAGCAACTGGGCGCGGGGCAGGGACAGGGATGCCCTGCCGGTGACGGGCACGAACACGACCGAGTGGAGCGTGCTCGCGGTCGTCGGTGTCGCTGCGGTGATCGGGCTGACGGCACTGCTGGAGGTCGCGACGAACTCGACCGTCGCGTTCTGGGACGCGACCACCACCGTGCTGTCGTTGCTCGCGACGTGGGGGCAGGCGAAGAAGCGGTGGGAGTCGTGGCTGCTGTGGATCGTCGCCGACCTGATCTACATCCCGCTCTACCTGCACAAGGGACTGACGCTCACGGCGTTGCTGTACGCGGGTTTCCTGCTCCTGTGCATTCGGGGCCTGGTTGCCTGGCGACGCTCCATGGCGGTCGAGCGGCAACTGGTGGAGGTGCAGTGATGTATCGGCACGCACTCGTCATCGGGAAGTTCTATCCACCTCACGTCGGTCACCATCACCTCGTCCGGCGCGCTGCAGAGATCGCCGAACGCGTCACCGTCGTCGTCATGTCCTCTGCAGCAGAGACGATTCCGTTGGGTGACCGCGTGTCGTGGATGCGCGAATCACACGCCGTCGACACGACGGTCACCGTGACGGGAATTCCGTGCGACGCACCGATGGACCTGGAATCGGACACCGTATGGGCCGCGCAGGTCGCCTGTATGAAAGCAGCCGCGCGCACCGTCACCGATGTTCCGGTCGATGCGGTGGTCTCCAGCGAGAAGTACGGCGACGAGCTCGCGCGACGCTTCTCGGCCACGCACGTATGCGTCGACCCGCTGCGTGTCGCGCATCCCGCCTCCGGCACAGCCTGCCGTAATGATCTCGCCGGGCGCTGGGACGATCTCGACGCACCGGCCCGTGCCGGCCTCACGACCCGCATCGTCGTCCTCGGCTCCGAATCCACGGGCACCACCACCGTGAGCCGAGAGCTGGTGCGTCGATTCCGAAATCGCGGTGGTGTGTGGGAACGAACCGGCTGGGTGCCGGAATACGGACGACAGGTCACCTACGACAAGCTCCGCACCGGAGAAGTGGGCGACATCGTGTGGACCGGCGACGATTTCGAGAACATCGCCGTCGAACAGACGCGACTCGAGGAACAGGCAGCACGGGAAGGGTCTCCGCTGCTCGTCTGTGACACCGACGCGTTCGCGACCACCGTGTGGGAGCGACGCTATCTCGGCAGCAGTGAACGGGCGTGGCGCGGTGTCCGCCACCGGCGAGCGCTGTACCTGCTCACCGACCACAACGGTGTTCCGTTCGTGCAGGACGGCATCCGGGACGGCGAACACATCCGCGCGCAGATGACGGAGTGGTTCGTCGACGCGCTCACTGCCACGGGACGCTCGTGGGTGATGCTCACCGGCAGTCTCGAGGAGCGGGTCGACCTGGCGGAACTGGTGGCGGACCAGGCATTGCGGCTGGGCTCGCAGTTCGGCGCGCCGCTGTAGCGTCGAAATTCGTCTTCCCCTTCTCACGTTATACCGGATCCTCGGCCCTCATGAGGATCGAAAAGTGGGTTCATACTCGCCCACACAGCATTGAAGCCGCAGGTGGGGAGCTGGAATGGGTTACATACAGAATTTTCGGGAGACCGACCGCACGGCGGTGTCGATCGTGGGTGGCAAGGGAGCGAGCCTGGGGGAGTTGTGGCGCCTCGACGACGTCGACGTGCCCGACGGGTTCTGCGTGACGACGGACTCCTATCGAACGGTGCTCTCCGAGCTACCGTGTGTCGACGACCTGCTCGAGCGACTCGCGAAGGCCGAACCCGACGACATCGCAGCGCTGAGCACGCAGATCCGTACGGCGATCGAAGAGTGCACGATCCCCGGTGACATCGCGGAGGAGATCGCCGCGCGGGTCCGCGAACTCGGGGAGGACGTGCCCGTCGCGGTGCGCTCGTCCGCGACCGCCGAGGACCTGCCGACGGTGTCGTTCGCCGGGCAACAGGACAGCTACCTGGACATCCGGGGAGTCGAGGACGTTCTCCGGCACGTGAGCAGGTGCTGGGCCTCGTTGTTCACCGAGCGTGCCGTCGCCTACCGGGTGAACAACGGTTTCGACCACCGGAAGGTGTACATGGCCGTGGTCGTGCAGAGGATGGTGTTCCCGCAGGCATCGGGTGTGCTGTTCACCGCCGATCCCGTCACTTCGGACCGCACGGTGTCCCGCGTGGATGCGGTCGCCGGGCTCGGTGACGACCTGGTGTCGGGCTTGGTGAACGCCGACGCGTACGCGGTGCGTGCCGACGAGGTCGTGGACCGGACGCAACGGCAGGAGACACCGGTGCTGAGCGACACGCACCTCGTCGAACTCGTCGGGTTGGGCAGGCGCCTCGAAGCGCACTTCGGGCGTCCCCAGGACATCGAATGGTGCCTGGCCGACGGCGTCTTCCACATCGTGCAGAGTCGACCGATCACCACGCTGTTCCCCGTCCCGGAGGCCGGCGACGACGACAATCACGTGTACCTGTCCGTCGGACATCAGCAGATGATGACCGATCCGCTGAAACCGTTGGGAATCTCCTTGTGGCAGTTGACCAGCCGTGCGCCCATGCGACACGCGGGTGGGCGGCTGTTCGTCGACGTCACGCCCATGCTGGCCTCACCCACCCAGGGACCGGGCATCGTGGACATGATCGGCAGGTCCGACCCGCTCTTCGGCGACGCGCTGCGAACCGTGCTCGATCGAGGATTCGTCCCGACGCGCCCGGATGACCCTGCCGCCTCGCGGGTCGGCCTGCCACCCGCTCCGGACGAGATCGACCCGGCCGTCGTGCCCGAACTCGTCGCGCGCAACGAGGCCGCGATCGCCAAATCGGCGCGTCGCATCGAGAACGAAACCGGTTCGGCACTGCTCGATTTCATCCGCGCCGACATCCGCGAACTGCAAGATTCGCTGTTCGGTAAGGAGGTCGGAGAGGTGCTCGCCGCCGGTATGCAAGCGGCCGAGCGTCTCAACGAGGTGGGGCAGGAATGGTTGGGGGAGAAGAACGTTGCGGACGTCGTCTCGCGCTCGGTGCCCTACAACGTCACTTCGGAGATGGGGTTGGCGCTGCTCGACGTCGCCGATGCCGCGCGCCCGTACCCGGACGTCGTGGCGTTCCTGCGGCAGGTCGACGCGGAGGGTTACGACGATGCACGCTTCCTCGACGAACTCGGTGCGCGTGAGGGCGGACCGCAGGTACGAGCGGCACTCGAGGACTTCCTCGACAAGTACGGCAGGCGGTGTGTCGGGGAAATCGACATCACCCGGCCCAGGTGGGGTGAGCGCCCCACGATGCTGGTCCCGATGATCGTGAGCAATCTCGACAACTTCGAAACCGGTGCCGCGGCAACGCGTTTCGACGAGGGTCGCCGCCAGGCGGAGGAGAAGAAGCGCGAACTCCTCGAACGTGTGCGGGGTCTGCCCGACGGAGAGCAGAAGGAGCGGGAGATCGAGAGGCTCGTCGACCGGGTCCGCGCTTTCGCGGGGTATCGGGAGTATCCGAAGTACGGCATGATCGGCCGCTACTTCGTCTATAAGCAGGCATTGTTGCGGGAGGCGGAACGTCTCGTCCGAGCCGGGGTGATCGACGACGAGGAGGACATCTTCTTCCTGCGGTTCGACGAACTCGAGGACGTGGTTCGCGCGCCACAACCGGTCGGTGACCTCGTTGCAGAGCGGAAGCGGGAGTTCGCATCGTTCGCCACGCTCACGCCGCCTCGGGTGCTGCTGTCGACAGGTGAGACGCTCACCGGTGCGTACAGCCGTGACGGCCTGCCCGACGGGGCGCTACCCGGTATCGCGGTGTCCACCGGTGTCGTGGAGGGCCGCGCCCGCGTGGTCACCGACATGGACCGGGCCGATCTCGAACCCGGTGACATCCTGGTCACGGCGTTCACCGACCCCAGTTGGACCCCGGCGTTCGTCACCGTCAGCGCGCTGGTCACGGAGGTCGGTGGTGTGATGACGCACGGCGCGGTCATCGCGCGCGAGTACGGGCTGCCGGCCGTCGTGGGTGTCGAGGACGCGACCCGCCTCATCCGCGACGGACAGCGCATCCGCGTGCACGGCACGGAAGGGTACGTCGAGATCCTGACCTGAGCCGCGGCGGCGGGACGTGTGAGGATTGTCGTCGTCGCGGAGTGGAGGAGAACGTCAGTGAAAAGCGTCGAGGCGGTGGAGAGCAGGACGTTGCCGGTCTACGGGGCCGGCGAGATCGACGTGCCGTTCGTCATCGCGGGCATGGACGAACTCGTCTCCCGCGAGACCCGCTTCGAGGCGCATTCGCATCCGACGCACGAACTGCTGTGGAACGACCGGGGTGCCTCCACCGCGACCATCGGTTCGCGCACGTGGACCATCACCCCGACCATGGGACTGTGGATTCCGGCGGGCATGCTCCACTGGGGAGTCATGCCTGCCGGAACCTGGTACCGCACGGCGCATTTCGGGATCGACTCCGCTCCGTCGTTGTCCGACGGCCCGGTCGCGGTGGAGATGACACCGCTGCTGCGACTGCTGCTCGACCGGCTGACGGACGAGCATCTCGGCGACGGGTCGCGCTCGCTGACCGAGCGCATGGTGATCGACGTGCTCGCCCCCGCCGAGAACGAACTGATGGTGCAGGTGCCCTCGTCGCCGGTCGTGCGGCCGATCGTCGAAGCGATCGCCGAGGACCCCAGTGATCCGCGGACGCTCTCGGACTGGGCGGCCGAACTGGGGGTGAGCACCCGCACCATCACCCGCACCTTCTGGTCGGAGACCGGCCTGAGCCTCGGGCGCTGGGTCGCAGCGGTGCGTGCCCAGCGCGCGGTGATGCTGCTCGGTCACGGCACCGACGTCGACGACGTCGCCGAACAGGTGGGGTACCGATCGGCGAGCGCGTTCGGTGCGGCCTTCCGCAGGGTCACCGGCACGACGCCCGGGATGTTCCGCGCAGGGTGATGTCCCGATCGCTACAGGGGATGTCCCGATCGAGCGATTGCGTCGGATTCGGGCGAACATTACGGTTTAGGCAAACCTCGCCTAACTGCCGCCGGTGGTAAGGCCGAGCCCCCACCCCGTACGAGAGTGAGTTCTGCCTCCATGCGTTCGAAGCGCCTCCTGACGATCGCCGCCGCATCCGTCGCGGTCGCCCTCGGTCTCACCGCCTGTGGATCCTCCGACTCCTCGGACACCGCCGACTCCGGCTCCGCCGGTTCGGGCGAGTACCCGATCACCATCGAGCACGCGCTCGGCACCGTCACTCTCGACGAGAAACCCGAACGCGTCGCCACGGTCAACTGGGCCAACCACGAGGTGCCGCTCGCGCTCGGCGTCGTACCCGTGGGTATGGCAGCCGCCAACTTCGGTGACGACGACGGCAACGGCATGCTGCCGTGGGTCGAGGAACGTCTCGAGGAACTCGGCGCCGAGACCCCCGTGCTGTTCGACGAGACCGACGGCATCGACTTCGAGGCCGTGTCCGACACGAACCCCGACGTCATCCTCGCCGCCTACTCCGGTCTGACGCAGGAGGACTACGAGACCCTCAGCGAGATCGCTCCCGTCGTCGCGTACCCGGAGGCTCCCTGGGCCACCTCGTGGCGCGACATGATCGAGCTCAACAGCGCCGGCCTGGGCATGGCCGAGGAGGGCGAGGAGCTCGTCGCGAGCCTCGAACAGGAGATCGCCGACGCGGCCGCCGCCCACCCCGAACTCGAGGGCAAGGCGACGATGTTCCTCACCCACGTCGACACCGCCGACCTGAGCCAGGTCAGCTTCTACACCGCCAACGACACCCGCGCCGCCTTCTTCGAGGACCTCGGACTGGCCACCCCGAAGAGCGTCGCGGACGCCTCCACCGACGACGCCTTCTCCAAGAAGGTCAGCGCCGAGCAGGTCGACGTCTTCGACGACGTGCAGATCATCGTCACCTACGGCGACCAGGAACTCGTCGACGCGCTCGAGGCCGACCCGCTGCTGTCGCAGATGCCCGCCGTCCGCAACGGCTCGATCGTCTTCCTCGACGGCTCCGGGCCGCTCGGCACCGCAGCGAACCCGACGCCGCTGGCGATCTCCTGGGTTCTGTCCGACTACGTCCAGCTGCTCTCCGACGCAGCTGCCAAGACGAACGCGGAGTGACCGCACTACACGACGAGTCGATGCCGAGCGCCTCCGAGAAGGGGCGCTCGACCATCGGCAATTCCGTCTGGCTTCTCGTTCTGCTCGGTGTGCTCGTCCTGCTGGTGATCGCATCGATCACGATCGGTTCGCGCAACGTCGACTGGGCCGACATCGTCGCGGCCCTCGGCGGCGCCACCGACAACATCGGTCAGGGCGCGATCGCCAAACGCATCCCGCGCACGGTGCTCGCGATGCTGGTCGGCGCGGCGCTCGGTCTCGCCGGCGCCGTGATGCAGGGGGTGACCCGTAATCCCTTGGCGGACCCGGGCATTCTCGGAGTCAACATGGGTGCCTCGCTCGCCGTCGTGATCGGCATGGCATGGTTCGGATTGTGGACGCAGACGTCGATGATCTGGGTCGCGATCATCGGTGCCGCCGCCGCTGCGGTGTTCGTCTACACGATCGGGTCGCTCGGGCGTGGGGGAGCGACACCCCTCAAGCTCGCCCTCGCCGGTGCCGCCACCTCGGCGGCGCTCGCGTCGTTCGTCACCGCCGTGATCCTGCCGCGCGGCGACATCGCCGGCAGTGTGCGGTCGTGGCAGATCGGTGGCGTGGGTGGAGCGAACTTCGACGCCATCTCCCAGGCGTTGCCGTTCTTCGTCGTCGGCTTCGCCATCTGCCTGCTGTCGGCGCGCAGCCTCAATTCGCTCGCGCTCGGTGACGACATGGCCGCCGGTCTCGGCGAACGGGTCGCCCTCGCCCGCGGCATCGCCTCGCTCGGTGCGGTGCTGTTGTGCGGGGCGGCGACCGCCATCGCCGGTCCCATCGCGTTCGTCGGCCTCGTCGTGCCGCACCTGTGCCGGTTGCTCATCGGCATCGACAACCGGTGGTTGCTGCCGTTTTCCGCTCTCGTCGGCGCGGGATTGCTCACCGCCGCCGATGTCGTCGGCCGCATCGTGGCGCGACCCGCCGAAATCGACGTCGGCATCATCACCGCGCTCATCGGAGCGCCCTTCTTCGTGTACATCGTCCGACGGCAGAAACTGCGCGAACTGTGACCGCCACACTCGAGACCATCGACACCGGCATCGACGACCTCGCCGCGAGCCGGATACGGCGCGGACGCCGACGCCGTCTCGTCATCGCCGTGCTCGCAACCCTCGTGGTCGCGGCCTTCGCGGCGAGTCTGATGTTCGGCCGGACGTTCTATCCGCCCGCGGACGTGCTGCGCGTCGTCCTCGGACAGGACGTGGCCGGTGCGAACTTCACGGTCGGCCGCCTGCGGCTTCCCCGCGCGGTCCTCGCGGTGGTCGCCGGCATCTGCTTCGGCCTCGGTGGCATCACCTTCCAGACGATGCTGCGCAATCCGCTCGCGAGCCCCGACATCATCGGCATCAGCTCCGGCGCGAGCGCCGCGGCGGCCTTCGCCATCATCGTGCTCGGACTCGGTGGCACCGGGGTGTCGGTCGTCGCGATCGTCGCCGGTCTCGCCGTGGCTCTCCTGATCTACGGACTGTCCTATCGCGGCGCGGTGGCGGGCACGCGCCTGATCCTCATCGGCATCGGTATCGCCGCCATGCTCGACAGCGTCACGTCCTACCTCCTGAGCACCGCGGCGACGTGGGATCTGCAGGAGACGATGCGCTGGCTCACCGGCAGCCTCAACGGTGCGACGTGGGGTGCGACGGTGCCCGTCGTCGTCGCCCTCCTGGTGCTCGGGCCCGTGCTGCTCGTGCAGACACGCAACCTGTCGATGGTCCAGCTCGGCGACGACGCGGCGCAGGCACTCGGCGTGCGGGTCGAACGCACGCGGGTGTTCGCGATCGTCTCCGCGGTCGGGCTCATCGCGTTCGCCACCGCCGCGGCCGGACCCATCGCGTTCGTCGCCTTCCTGTCCGGCCCGATCGCCGCGCGGATCGTGGGGCGGGGCACGTCGCTGTTCGTCCCGGCGGCACTCGTCGGGGCGCTGCTCGTGCTGGTCGCGGATTTCGTCGGCCAGTACGCCTTCGGCACGCGCTACCCGGTGGGGGTGGTGACGGGTGCGCTCGGCGCGCCCTATCTCGTCTACCTCATCATTCGCTCCAACCGCGCGGGAGGCTCGCTGTGACCGCAACGCACGCCCTGATCGCCGAGAACCTCGAACTCGGCTACGGCAACCGCACCGTCGTCGAGAACCTCGACCTGCAGGTGCCGCCGGGGCGGATCACGTGCATCGTCGGTGCCAACGCGTGCGGGAAATCGACGCTGCTGCGGTCGATGTCGCGATTGTTGTCGCCGCGCGGCGGGCACGTCCTGCTCGACGGCAAGGACGTCCACCGCTTGCCCGCCAAGAAACTCGCCCGCACCCTCGGTCTGTTGCCGCAGTCGCCGATCGCACCCGAGGGCATCGTCGTCGCCGACCTCGTGGGCCGCGGTCGGCATCCTCATCAACGGGTGCTCTCACGCTGGAGCCGCGAGGACGACGCGGCCGTGGCCGATGCACTCGCCGCCACCCACACCACCGAACTCGCCGAGCGTTCCGTGGACGAACTGTCGGGCGGTCAGCGGCAGCGCGTGTGGATCGCGATGGTGCTGGCGCAGCAGACCGACCTTCTGTTGCTCGACGAACCCACCACCTTCCTCGACGTGAGCCACCAGGTGGAGGTCCTCGACCTGCTCACCGACCTCAACCGCGATCGCGGCACGACGATCGTGATGGTGCTGCACGACCTCAACCTCGCCGCGCGGTACGCCGACCACCTCGTCGCGATGGCCGACGGCAGCATCTACGCGTCGGGGGACCCCTCGGACGTGCTCACCGGGGAGACGGTGAAAGCGGTCTTCGGTCTGGACAGCCGCGTCATCTCCGATCCGGTCTCCGGCAAGCCGCTCGTCCTGCCCGTGGGGCGGCACCACATCATGTGATCGTCCATCCGCTACAAGAATCGCCATCCGCTACGGAAATTTCTGCAGCGGATAGCAGAAGTCGTAGCGAATGCGCCGTCGTGGCCGGGGGGATCGATCGCGCGAACCTATGAGGGATGGGCACGTCCGATCCGTCGACGCCGACACCTACAACGAGGTCTCGCAGGGTCGTGATGGACACCCTTCGCGGCTTCGGCACGGTCGTCGACGTGCTCGGCTGGGACGAGGCGTTCATGGGCGTGCAAACCTCCGATCCGGAAGCGTTCGCGCGCGAGGTGCAGGCCGCCGTGCTCGACGCGACCGGGTTGCACTGTTCCGTCGGGATCGGCGACAACGTTCTGCGCGCGAAGATCGCGACGGGTTTCGGCAAGCCCCGCGGGATCTTCCGGTTGACGCGCGACAACTGGTTCGCGGTGATGGGGGAGCGCTCACCCGACTCGTTGTGGGGCATCGGCGCGCGCACGGTGAAGAAACTCGACGACATGGACATCCGCACGGTCCGCGAGCTGGCGCGTGCCCCGGTCGACGAGATGGCAGCGCGGTTCGGACCCAAGATCGGTCCGTGGCTCGTCGGCCTCGGCGCCGGTGCGGGTTCGACGGAGGTGTCGGCGGAACCGTGGGTGGCGCGGTCGCGCAGTCGGGAGACGACCTTCCAACACAATGTCGGCGACTGGAACGCGATCACCGAGTGCGTGCGCGACCTCGCGGCGCGGGCCGTCGACGACGTCCGAGGTGAGAGGCGTGAGGGAGTGCGGGTCGCGCTGAAGATCCGCTACGCGCCGTTCGTCACCCACACCGCGAGCGTCGCTCTTCCATCGCCCACCACGGATCTCGCGACCGTCACGGATGCCGCCGTCGGACTGCTCGACCGGTTCGATCACGAGCGGGAGGTCCGGCTCGTCGGAGTGCGGGTGGAGATGACGCCACCGGAGAACGTGCGGTCGCACTAGCGGCTGGCAGACTGGACCCGGTGCGATCGGTGACCAGGACACGGGGACCTCTACGACCACCGGAGGCCGCCGCAGCGGCGGTCTTCGGGACGTTGACGGCTGTGCTGTCGGTCGTCGCGGGACTGATACCCGTCGGTGTCGCCCAGGTGCTCGTGGCGCTCCCCGTCGCCTTCCTCGGCGCCACCGGCCGCCTGCGCGCGATCGTCGCTGCGACGGTCGCCGCCGGTGTCGTGGCGCTCGTGGCCGGTGGGCCGTTCGCCGTCGCCGCGGTCGTCGTCCTCTCCGGGATCGGAACGCTCGTCGGGTTCGCGCACAGGCGGTGGGGTCACGCGGCGGTGCTCGCGGTGCTGGCCGGATCCATCCCGGCCGGGCTGCTGCTCGCGGCCGCCGCCTGCGGTCTGCTGTTGCTGTTCGACCGGACCCGGGTGCTGCTGCTCGAGGCACTGGAAGCCTCGATGCGCGGCACGCTCCAGGCGTTCGAGGCAGCGGGGGCCGGCCAGCAGTTCGTCGACACCTGGGACCGGACCCTCGAGATCATGGTGCGGCTGTGGTGGGTGTGGATCGGTGGCGCAGTGCTGGTCGGGACCGTGGGCACCGCACTGCTGTGCTTCGGGATCTTCCGGGTGGTCGCCCTGCGCAGTACGTGGGCGACCCGATCGATCGATTGGCCCGAGCAGGACCCCACAGCCGACCCGGCTCCGCTGCCCGTCGCACTGCGTCTGGTCGGTTACCGGTATCCGGGAACCGAGCGCGACGCCCTGTCGGACATCGACCTCACGATCGAACCGGGAGAGTTCGTCGCGATCGTCGGCGGCAACGGCTCGGGCAAGTCGACACTCGTGCGGCTGCTCGCGGGACTCGAGCCGACCGTCGGCCTGGTCGACCGTCCCGGATCCGTCGGGCCGGGACGCCCCGGTGGCACCGCGATGATCTTCCAGCATCCCGAGAGTCAGGTGCTCGGTCGCACGGTCGCCGAGGACCTGCGGTGGGGGATCGACGACGTCGACGTCGAAGATCTGCTCGCCCGCGTCGGCCTGGTCGGAATGGAGGATCGCGCCACGGAGGATCTGTCCGGCGGGCAACTGCAGCGACTGGCACTGGCGGGCGCTCTGGCCCGGCGACCCGCACTGCTCATCGCCGACGAGAT
The DNA here is from genome assembly GCF_001665495.1 of Rhodococcus sp. 852002-51564_SCH6189132-a. Taxonomy (NCBI): domain Bacteria; kingdom Bacillati; phylum Actinomycetota; class Actinomycetes; order Mycobacteriales; family Nocardiaceae; genus Rhodococcus; species Rhodococcus sp. 852002-51564_SCH6189132-a. Next base: position 30,349 of record NZ_LZMJ01000004.1, on the reverse strand, counting down.
CACCGCGATGGTCGACGCCGACAGCCGCGCGGAGCTGATCCGCCTGCTCGCCGACGTCGCTCGGGACGGCACCGCGGTCGTGCTCGTCACCCACCTCGACGACGAGGCCCGCGCCGCAGACCGCGTCGTGCACATCGCCGACGGCCGGATCGTCCCGCGGGTTGCGCCGCAGCCACTGCCGTCGCCAGTCCTGGCGACCGCCCCGTCCTTCCCACAGCCGATCCTCGAACTACGCGACGTCACGCACGTCTACGCGGCCGGCACACCCTGGGCGCACACCGCCCTGCGCGACGTCTCGCTTACGATCTGCCGCGGCGAAGGGGTGCTGGTGGTCGGGGAGAACGGTTCGGGAAAGTCCACGCTCGCGTGGATCGTCGCCGGCCTGATGCGTCCCACCCACGGAACGGCCGTACTGCACGACACCCCGACCGCCGACCTGCACGGGGAGGTGGGCATGGTCTTCCAGCAGGCCCGCCTCCAGTTGCAGCGACCGACCGTCGCGCAGGAGATCTCCGAGGTGGCCGGACTTCCGCACACCGACCGCGGCTACGTCGCCGCCGTCCTGCACCGGGTGGGTCTGCGTCCCGAACTGATCGACCGGCCGATCGACCGGCTCAGCGGAGGCGAGATGCGGCGGGTCGCGATCGCGGCCCAACTCGCCCGCACACCGCGGGTGCTCGTGCTCGACGAACCGCTGGCCGGCCTGGACCTGCAGGGCCGCCGCGAGGTCGTGTCGATCCTCGCTCATCTACGCGCGGTCGAGCACGTCACCGTCGTCGTCATCTCCCACGACCTGCACGGAATGGAAGAGGTGTGTTCACGCACCGTGGTGCTCGAGGACGGACGCATCGTGGAGCAGACGGGAGCGGTGATCGCATGAGTCGCACACGTACGCGGCAGCGCCGCCCCGTCATCCTGCTGCGGCCCGTGCCGCGGGAGACACCCCTGCACCGGGTGTGGGCCGGGACGAAGGTGCTGTCGGCAGCGGCGCTGTCGGTGGCGGTGAGCTTCGCTCCGAGTTGGACCGGACTCGCCATCCTGCTCGCCGTGCTGGTCGCGGGCGTGCTCGTCGCGCGGATCCCGCGCGGGGTGGTCCCGACGATTCCGTGGTGGGTGTTCGCGGTCCTCGCCGTCGGCCTGGTGCTCAACGCCGCGGGTGGCGGACTCACCGCCTACGTCCGGACGATCCTGCTCGGCGTGGGGCTGCTGGTCCTCGCGTCGCTGGTGGGGTGGACGACGCGACTGTCCGACCTCGTCGACGCCCTGCCCGTGTTGTTCGCCCCGCTGCGACTGTTGCGGCTACCCGTCGACGAATGGGTGACGGTGTGCGCGCTGGCACTGCGGATGCTGCCGACCGTGCGTGCCGAGATGCGGGTGCTGTTCGCTGCGCGCAAGGTCCGCGGCCGGACCGGCATCCGCAATCCGGCGGGATGGTGGCAGGAGGTGGCCGACTCCGTCGGCGCGGTGGTGTCGGTGTCGATGCGGCAGGTCCGCGATCTCGGCGATGCACTGTCGGTGCGGGGACCACGATCGGCGACCCGCCCGCCACTGCGACTGCGGCTCGGAGACGTCGTCACCGTCCTGGTCGTCGCGGGTGCATGCACTGCGATCACCGTGTGGGGCTGACCGTCAGTTGCGGTTGTCCGAAGCGGTGTTCTTCGCGCGCGAGCGGATGCGACGGACGAGCCCGTAGGCGATTACCGCGACGACGACGGCGATCACGACGTACTGCAGCACCGAGGCATACGGTTCCACCGCGCTCCAGTTCTCGCCGAGTTGATAGCCGGCCAGCACGAAGATCGAGTTCCAGATCAGACTGCCCGCGGTGGTGAAGGCCAGGAACTGCCAGATCGGCATCTGCGTGACACCGGCGGGGATGGAGATGAGACTGCGGAAGACGGGCACCATCCGGCCGAAGAAGACAGCCTTGCGTCCGTGTCGCTCGAACCACGCGGTCGAACGATCGAGATCCTCGACGTCGACGAGCGGCAGCTTTCGCACGACCGCGCGGATCCGGTCCTCACCCACCCAACGGCCGATCGAATACAGACCGAGAGCACCGACCACGGAACCGAGGGTCGTCCAGAACAGCGCACCGAAGAGGGTGAAACTTCCCAGGCTCGCGGCGAACCCGGCGAGCGGCAGGATGACCTCGCTGGGAAGCGGCGGAAAGAAGTTCTCGAGAGCGATCGCGATGCCGGCGCCGACACCGCCGAGGCGATCCATCAACTCGAGCGCCCATCCTGCGAGACCGTCCGTGGGGGCTGACTGTGAATCCGCGACACTCATCCACCCGACCCTACCGAGGGGGCGTCGAGGTTTCCGTTCGTACGGATCGAAACGGTTCCGGTCCGTGTGGCCGGGGAGAAGGATGGCGGTGTACTTCGCTCTCCGCCGGAGGGCCGACCCGGAAGGTGAACTCCAGTGACGATCGTTGTCGTCGCGGGCAACCCGAAGCCCGCATCCCGAACCCTCGACGCCGGAGCCCCGCCTCGCCACGGCTCTCACCAGGCGAGAGCCCGATCACGTTGTGGATGTGATCACACTCGGTGGTAGAACTGGGCGCTACACCCCGGCCTCTGGCCTGTATCTTCACGATTCGACCTACACAACCGATACCCGTATCGCGGACAACGCTGGTCGCCGGTGCTGTCCGCCGCACTCCGAAACGAGGCCGCCTCATGACCACTCTCGACGGACCGTCTCTGCGTCAGGCATTCGCGCACGTCCCGTCGGGCGTCGTCGCGATCTGCGCGGAGGTGGACGGGGAGCGGATCGGGATGGCGGCGAGCACTTTCGTGCCGGTCTCGCTCGACCCGCCGCTCGTCTCGTTCTGCGTGCAGAACACCTCGACCACATGGCCGCGACTGTCGTCGCTCCCGCACCTGGGCATCAGCGTGCTCAGCGAGGAACACGACGGTGCGGCGCGGGTGCTCGCCGCGAAGAACGGCGACCGCTTCGCCGGCATCGACATCGAGAGCCGCGAGGGCGGCGCCCTGTTCGTCCCGGGCACGAGCGTGCGCATGGACGTGACCGTGGAGCAGGAGGTTCCGGCGGGCGATCACGCCATCGTGGTGCTGCGCATCAACGAATTGCTCACCGACTCCGACGTCGAGCCCATCGTGTTCCACCGCAGCTCGTTCCGCCGCTTGCTCGCGTCCTGACCCACAGACGAACGATTTCGGTGGTTCCGGCCCGCTCAAAGGGGCTGGAACCACCGAAGTCTTCTATGGCGGGGGCGTTCCGACCGGTCGTCGCGGCAGCCGTCCGGTCCCGAACAGCGCTGCGATCGCGAGCAGTGCTGTTACGGCGAACGCGGCGCGTAGCCCTTCGAGTCGCGCGTCGGCGTTGACCGCGACGAGTGCTTCCGTGGTGGACGGGTCGACACCCGCCTCGTCGAGCCCGGCCCGCAACTGGGTCGTGGACAGGAACGGCACACCGGTGGCCAGCTCGGTCGTCGCCTGCTGCTGCACCGACGGCGGGATGTCGGAGTTGTCCTCGATTCCGGCAACGACCGATGTGGTGAGGGTGGCGATCAGGATCGATCCGATCAGTGCGGTGCCCAGCGACGCCCCGAGATTCGTTGCGGTGTTCTGCAAACCGCCGACCTCGGCGCTCTGGGAATCCGGTACCGACGAGACCGTGACCGCGCCGAGCTGGGAAGCCAGCGCCCCCAGGCCGAGACCCATCAACAACATCGGTATCGACACCACGGCCGCATCGGCACCCGGGTCCATACCGGCAACGAGGATCAGGATCCCCAGGATCATCGAACCCAGGCCCATACGCACCACACGTCGGGGATCGGCGTGGGGTCGCATTTTCGGGATCACCGTTGCGGCCAGCACCAGCGCGATCGACAACGGCAGGATTCGGACACCTGTCTCGACTGCGCTGAGTTCGAGTACGACCGACAGGAAGAGAGGGACGGAGAAGAAGACTCCGGCCTGCACCGCGAACTGCGCGAAGAACATCGTCAGACCACCGACGAGCTGTCGGTTGGCGAACAGCCCCGGATCGACCAGCGGGTCGCGGCCCTTGCTCATGAGAGCGTTCTGCCATCGCACGAATGCATAGAGCACCAGCGAGCCCGCGACGAGAAGCCAGATGACCGGGGACAGGCCCAGTACGGCGGGTGCGCCCGGCTCGGCCCGTACCCAGCCCCACTCGCTCGAGCGCAGGACGCCGTAGACGACGGATCCCAGACCGAGCACGGACAGTGCGGATCCCACGAGGTCGAGGTGGACGCGATGAGGGGGAACGTCCTCGATGCGGCGCAGCACCAGCAGGATCAGCACTACCAGGACGACCTCACCGAAGAAGACGTAGCGCCACGACGCGAACGTCGTGACGGCCCCGCCCAGCAACGGCCCCACAGCCACTGCCGACGCACCGGCCGCCGCCACCAGACCGTACGCTGCGGAACGTCGCTCGGGAGCGAAGTTGGCCGCGACGAGCGAGACGATCGCCGGCATGATCAGGGCCGCGCCGATGCCTTCGAGCAACGACCAGCCCACCAGTAGGACCGCGAGGTTCGGGGCGAGTCCGGTCGTGAACGAGCCGATGCCGTAGATGACCAGTCCGACACCGAACGCGCGACGTCGACCGAGGATCGTACCGACCTTCCCCCCGGTGATCATCAAGGATGCCATCACCAGGGTGTAGAGGGTGATCGCGGTCTGGATGCCGGTGATCGTGGTGCCGACGTCCTGCGCGACGGTCGCCATCGACACGTTCATCACCGAGCTGTCGAGCGTCATCAGGAACTGGCCCGACGCCAGCACTGCGAGTACCAGTGTCGAACCCGAGCGGACCTCCGGCTGCGACGACACCTGTCCGTCCTTCGGCTCAGGTCGCCGGCGACGGCCGACAGGAGCTACTGCCGCTACCGGTGGGCACCGGCATCCACTGCGACATGACTTCTATTCTTCGCGTTCGAACGTCACGAGCATTCCCTCGACGCCACCGGGACCGATCCGTCCCTTGATGTCGGCGGAGGTGATCGCCTTCAGGCGCCACCCATCTCGGGCATGATCGTTGAGGATCTTCTCGAGCTTGCCGCCGGACATCTTCCCGCCGAGCATGCCCTCGCGGATCTCGATCACCTTGTACGAGTACACCCGTTCAGCTTACGGTCGTCCCGCGAGAATCTCGTCGAAATCCGACCTGTACGTGACACTGGAAGGTGACGTTTCCGAAACCCGGAGGCAGCAGTGGAGACGATGCCGGACGGTCGGACTCTCGAGTCGGCAGTTGCGCTCGCGAGTCGCGCGCCGTCGCTTCACAACAGTCAGCCGTGGCGGTGGACTCTGGACGCGGACGAGCTTGCGCTGTTCAGCGACAGTGATCGCATCCTTCCGGCCACCGATCCGTCCGGTCGTCAGATGTTGTTGTCCTGTGGAGCAGTGCTGCACCATCTGCGGGTTGCGCTCACCGCCCGGCACTGGGCCACGGTGGTCGAACGAATGCCGGACGCGACGAATCGTCGTTGTCTCGCGACGCTGCGCTTCCGCCGAGTTGACGCGGTGACCGACACCGACCTCCGGATGGCAGAGGCAATCGGCCGCCGACGTACCGAGCGGTTACCGATGGGCGCTCCGCAGGAGTGGGCTCGGACCGAGAGCGCTCTGCAGATGCTCGCCGAGCCCGCGGGTGTCCGCCTGAGTGCCATCGCCGAACACGAGCGACCTGCACTGGAAGAGTTGTCCCGTCGCATCGGCGGTGAGCGTCGCTCCGATGCGGCCTACCAGACGGAACTTTCCTGGTGGGCCGGGCACGGGATGTACCCGGACGGAATACCTCCGGACGCACTCCCACCGCGACGGCGCACGGTGGCGACGGAGCGGGAGTTCCCTCCCGGCAACGCGACCGGCGAGTCGGCAGAGGCGGAGGACCGAGCCGCGATACTTCTCCTGTCGACCACGACGGACACGCGGCTCGACTGGCTGCGGAGCGGTGAAGCCCTATCGGCCGTGCTCCTCGCGTGCACCGCCCGTGGACTGGCCACCTGCTCCGTCACGCACCTGACGGAATCCGAATCCTCACGTGCGTTCCTGCGGGAAACGGCCCGCATCGAGGGCGTGCCGCAAGTGATGATCCGGGTCGGTGTACGCGCGGGACCGGGTCCGGATGCGACGACGCCGCGCCGTCCGACTTCCGCGATTCTGTTCCGCAAGCAATCCTGATCCCGAACTTCGGTGTTCCCGACCGCGCTCAGCGACGTCGAAACCACCAGAATCGTTCGAGGACAACAAAAGCCCGGATCAGCGGGCGGCGCCGTAGAAGCGGGAGACCCGTACACGCAGCAGCAACCTGCGATCGGCGACCATCGCGGCCCGGAAGTCGTCCCAGTCCGGATGCTCGCCCTGCACCGCTCGATACAACTCGACGAGCTGCTCGACGGTGTCGTCGTGAGGATCGGCCGCTACCGGGGACAGTTCGGCCTCGCCCTCCGCGACGGCGTAGGACCACTTGTCGTCGGAGTCGACGAACAGGCTCACACGCGGGTCGCGGCGCACGTTCCGGGTCTTTGCCCGGTCGTCGGTGATGGAGACGGAGAACGTGCGGGTCGCGGGCTCGTACCGGTAGGTGACGTTCGACAACTGGGGTCGCCCGTCGCGCTTGATCGTCGCGAGCACAGCGACACCGGTGGGAGGGAACAGGGCTTCGAGTGCGCTCTCGTCGGCCAGCATGGCGCCCAGACTACGGCCGACCGTGCAGAATCGGGGCGGGTATCGGGCCGAGCACGAAGGGTAGGCATGCTGGACTACGCGCGTTACTGCGGAGAGATCGTCGAACAGACGGAACTGCTGGTGGACTCACTGGCCGGGCAGGACATGACCACACCGGTGCCGTCGTGCCCGGGATGGAACCTCGGTCAGCTCGCCCGGCACATCGGCTACGGCCACCGCTGGGCGAGCGAGGCGGTCCGCGGTGAAGGGGCGATGCCGCGCACCGACCGCGCGATGCGGGAGTTGGCGGACTACGTCGACGAGGATCCGGACGAGCTGATTCCGTGGTTACGGGAAGGAGCGCGCGAATTCGGGGCCGCGTTGCGGGAGGTCGGTCCGAACATGCGGGTGTGGACACCGATCCCGGGTGGCAAGAAGACCCCGGAGTTCTTCGCCCGACGCTTCGCCCACGAGACCGTGGTGCATCGCGCCGACGCTGCACTCGCACTGGGAGCGGACTTCGAGCCGGCCCACGATCTTGCGGTGGACTGCGTGGACGAATGGCTCGACCTGGCGGTCGTCACCTGGCCACGACTCGATGTCGAACGGCACCGCGCGTTGCACGGACCCGACCGGACGCTGCACTTCCACGCGACGGACACGTCGGCGGAGTGGGTCGTGGACCTGACCGGCGAGGACTTCGCGTGGCGGCATGCCCACGAGAAGTGTGCCGTGGCGGTACGCGGACCGCTGACGGAACTGCTGTTGGTGCTCTATCGTCGGCGCGCTGTGGAGGCAGCCGACGTGGAGGTCTTCGGCGACACCGGGTTCCTGGCGTCCTGGCTCAACGTCAGTCCCTTCGGGTAGCCCGAAGGCAGAACGCACAGCGGGTGGCCGCACCGCGACGTTGAGGCGCGGCTACCCGCCTGCGAGTCAGACCGACAGGCGCGAGGCCGAGTACGCGTGGCGTATCGCGTCGAGTGCGCTGGTGCAGGGAATATGAGCTTCCTGCAGCGAATGGATCACCTCGGCGATCGGTCCGGACTGCTCGAAGGCGCTACCGGCGGCCACGGCCCAGGCGACTTCGCCGGGCTCGAACGTCCGGGTGGGCTTCCATCCTCGCTGAGGAGCGAGTTCGCGCAGAGCGCTCCAGTGCGCGACCTCGTCCGCATCCGGACGTCCGATGAAAAGTAGGCGGTCGTGTCCCACGATGAACCCCTTCGTTCCTTCTCGTGCTTCGACAGGTAGGTCGTCTTCACTGTGCGCTTCGTTACATTCACCTGATCGAGAAGCGTCGCAGGTTTAGGACCTTCCACTATGTGGTACACCCGCCCGAATCCGACGGACCTGTCCGACAAGGGCGATCATCCACCGCCGTAGCGAGCCGCGAACGCGCCCGGCGTCATGCCCATGACCCTCGCGAAATCACGTACGAAATGCGGCTGGTCGGCGTAACCGAGGACCGCGGCGACCTCCGACAACGAACCGGGTTTCTCGCGCAGGCGACCGGCGGCCTCCTGCAGTCGCCGCCGCTGGATCAGCCACTTCGGGGTCAGCCCGATCCGTCGCTGGACGAGGCGTTGCAGCGCGCGCTCGCCGAGACCGAACTCCGCGCGCACCTGCTCGACCCGCAGGACGTCGGAGTTCTCCTCGACGAACGCCACCACCCGGTTGACCAGTCGCCCCTCCTCATCGATCGGCAGATGGGCGTGCAGCACGTCGTCGAACGCCTCCGTCGCGGCGCGGTGCGACTCGCGAGAGTCCGGGCCGTGCGCCATCGCCTCCCGAACCCGCGTGATCAGACGCGCGCCGGCATCGCCGAGGACATCGGTGAGGTCGACGGCCCGGTCGGTGAACGCCGCGAGCGAGGTGCCCGTGAGCAGTGCCCCGGCCGCCGGGCTGAGCATGGACCCGACCGCCCAGCCCTCGCCGGTGAGGGTGACCGTGGACAGTCCGTGTTCGACACCGTAGAAGCGCGCGTAATCGTGCGCAACCACCAGTTGGCAGACCGGATAGCGCAGCACCCGCTGGGGTGCCTCCCGCCCGGCCGGCACCGACCACACGGGAATCCAGTACCGCTGCATCAGATCCGTGAGGTCGGAAGCGGCGGGATAACGGTGGATGGTGTGCGAGGCGTCGTGCGGATCCTTCAGGTGGGCACGTTCGGTGCCGTCGCGACCGCCGACGCGGTCGGTGCCGTCGCGACCGCCGAGGGGGTCGCCGCCGTCGGGTTTCATCAATACCTCACGCTCGCCGGTCGTCAGTATCGAGTCATGAATACAACAGCACTGCGACACGCAGAGGCCGACAAGCCGCTCACCGACGTGATCTCGTCGCTCCGCGGCACCGACTGGGATGCGCAATCGCCGTGTGAGGGGTGGACGGCGCGCGACGTCCTGGCCCACATCATCGACACGCAGCGGGACTTCTTCGCCGGGCGCGGCGTCGAGATGGGGGAGCGGCCCGAGACCGACCGTCCTGTCGAGGCGTGGAGGACGCACACGGCACGGATCGCCGAGATCCTCGCGGACGACTCGTTCGTCTCGACGACATACGACGGATACTTCGGGCCGACCACGGTGGGTGCGACCTTCGAACAGTTCTACCTCTGGGACATGCTCGTGCATCGCTGGGACATCGCACGCAGCGCGGGGGTCGATGTGACCTTCTCGGACGCCGAACTCGACCGGATGGAGGCCGGCGCCGACAGTTTCGGCGACGCGCTCTACATGGACGGTGTCTGTGCTCCGGCGGTGCCGGTTCCCGAGGACGCAGACCGCACGGCCCGGATCCTCGCGAAGATGGGACGTCGCACGGCCGCGTCGATCGGTTAGGCCGCGTTATCGTCGGTCGTATGAGCGAAACGATCCGCGTCGCGGACTACGTGCGCGAAGCGATCGCGGCCGGACGGCCGGTCGTGGCGCTCGAATCGACGATCTTCACACACGGCCTCACCCGGCCACGCAACGTCGAGGTCGCCCTCGAGGCCGAGAAACGTCTGCGCGATTCCGGGGTGCTGCCCGCGACCATCGGGGTTGTCGACGGCACGCCGACGGTCGGTTTGTCGGAACAGCAGATCCGCATGCTCGGTGCCGAGGACGTCCCGGTCGTCAAGCTCGGTATCCGCGACCTGCCGGTCGCGGCGGCGAAGGGATTGCACGGGGGGACCACGGTGTCGGCGACGGCGCTGCTCGCGCATCGCGCCGGGATCGACGTATTCGCCACCGGCGGCCTGGGCGGCGTGCATCGGGGGGCTTCGTCGACCTTCGACGAGAGCGCGGATCTCGTTGCGCTGGCGACACTTCCGATCCTCGTGGTGAGCGGCGGCGTCAAATCCGTCCTCGACATCCCTGCCACACTCGAACGGCTCGAGACGCTCGGGGTGGTCGTGGTCGGCTATCGGACCACGCGTTTTCCCGGCTTCTATGTGCGCGACAGCGGCTGCGATGTCGACGAGGTGGAGTCGGCGGAGCAGGCCGCGGCGGTGGCGCGGGCGCGGGACGGGCTGGGTCTGCGGGCGGCGGTGCTCGTCGGGAATCCGGTGGCGGCCGAGGCTCAGATCGATCCGGAACTGCACGATCGCGTGCTCACCGAGGCCGAACACGCCGCAGCCGAGGCCGGGACACGCGGCAAGGCGATCACCCCGTTCCTGCTCGAACACATGCACCGGGCCACCGAGGGGCACTCGTTCGAGACGAATGTCGCGGTCTATCGCGGGAACGTCGCGGTCGCCGCGGAGATCGCGCACGCGCTGGCGTCCTGATTCTTCATTGCAGGCCGACGGCCTGATTTCTCACTGCAGGAGGAAGGCGGCGGTGGACGACGGCAGGGGAGTGCCGCGCCGGCGGTAGATCTCGGCGGGCCGGCCCGTGCCCTCCCTGTGCAGTTCGCCGGTGGGTTCGAGGCCGTGCAGCAGGTGCCGGCGGAAGGTGTCCTTGGGATAGCTGCGGGCATAGACGGTCTCGTACAGCAGCCGCAGGTCGAGCACGGTGAACTGCTCGCCGAGGAAGTTGCCGGGGTCGACCTCGGCGGAGTACCGGCGTCGCAGGTCGGCGACGGCCAGGTCGACGATCTCGGCATGGTCGAAGGCGAGGTCGGAGGTCTCGGTGGTCGGCACGAGATACGCCTCGGCGGGGATCTCGGCGACCGGCACCGCGGCGCCGTGGGCCATCGACAGCACCCACCCGCGGTCGTCGCGCTCGGGATCGTCGAGCATGGCCAGCTGGTGGAAGTCGACACCCGTGAGTCCGGCCTTGTCGCGCAGGGCGCGTTCGGCGGCCTCGGCGAGTCGCTCACCGGGGTGCAGGAAGGTGCCCGGCAGGGCGAAGGTCCCGTCGGGACGTTCGACGACCAGTACCTTCAGTACTTCGTCGATGGTGAGGACGGCGACGTCCACGGCCACCGAGGGGCGCGGGTAGTCGGTGAGCGACCTGCCGGTCGAGTCGGTCGGTGTGCCCATGATGGACATTCAATCATTGATGCGCTAACTTTAGCGCAGACTTGATCGAATAGAGGGGTTCATGGAAACAACCGCAGCACAGAACGACCGGGCAGCCGGAGTCCTGCTCGCCACCGCAGCAGGCGACGCACTCGGGGCCGGATACGAATTCACGTATCCGACGGACACCACGCCCATCGACATGATCGGCGGCGGACTCGGGCCGTTCGCGCCCGGTGAGTGGACCGACGACACCTCCATGGCCCTCGCGATCGCCGAGGTCTCGGCGACCGGCGTCGACATCGGTGAGGGCGCCGGACTCGACGCGGTCGCGGCGCAGTTCCTCCGCTGGTACGCCACGAACCCCAAGGACATCGGCAACCAGACGCGTGCCGTCCTGCGCGAGGCGGGCCCCACCGCCGTCACCATGACGGCGCGCGCCCGCAGCCTCCCCGGACGCACCGGCGGCAACGGATCGCTCATGCGCACCGCACCCGTCGGGCTCGCCTACCTCGACGACGCCGAGCGGTGCCTGTCCACGGCGCATGCGATCAGCAGCCTCACCCACGCGGACGAGCAGGCCTCCGAAGCGTGCCGGCTGTGGTCGTTCGCAATCCGTCACGCCGTCCTCCACGGCACCTTCGACGGGGTGCGGGTCGCGCTGACCCACTTGCCGCAGCCCGCCGCACAGCGGTGGACGGCGCTGCTGGACGAGGCGGAGACCGCGCCGAGTCCGCGCGTGTTCGACAACAACGGCTGGGTCGTCCACGCCCTGCAGGCCGCGTGGTGGGCGATCACCCATGCCTGCACCGACGGCCCCGGACACCTGCCGGAGGCACTCGAACTTGCCGTGCGCGCCGGCAACGACACCGACACGGTCGCAGCCATCGCGGGCGGACTGCTCGGCGCCCGGTGGGGGGCGTCCGCGGTGCCCGAGCGGTGGCGTCGCATGCTGCACGGATGGCCGGGCTACCGTGCGGACGACCTCGAGCGCCTCGGACTGCTCACCGCGCGGAAGGGCTCGGGGGAGCGCGACACGGGACTGCGGGTCGTCGAGAGTTGAGACTCCCCGAGATCCGCCGGATGCCTCCGCTCGCGGCTGTGATGCGGTAGACACGAGCCGTCGGCCGGATACTCGAGGAGGGATCGCACGTGGCTTCCATCGCACTTCCACGCATCATGCGCGTCGGCGGGGGCGCCGTCGACGAGATCGGGGAGGTCGTCGCCGGACTCGGACTCGCCCGGCCCCTGGTGGTGACCGACAAGTTCCTGGTCGGCACGGGTGCGGTGGATCGGATGGTCGCGCAGCTCGAGGCCGCCGGGCTACACCCCGCAGTCTTCGCCGAGACCGTGCCCGACCCCACCACCGCCTCGCTCGAAGCGGGTGTCGCGGCGGTCGCCGAGCACGACGCCGACTGCGTGATCGGGTTCGGTGGGGGAAGCCCGATGGACACGGCCAAGGCACTCGGCCTGCTCGCCCGGCAGGGCGGTCACATGCGCGACTACAAGGTGCCGCGCGACAACATCGGCCCGGCGCTACCGGTGATCGCCGTGCCCACCACGGCGGGAAGCGGCTCGGAGGCAACCCAGTTCACGGTCATCAGCGACAGCGAGACCGACGAGAAGATGCTGTGCCCGGGCCTGGCCTTCCTGCCGGTCGCTGCGATCGTCGACTACCGGCTCACCCTGACGATGCCCCCGCGCCTGACCGCGGACACCGGCGTGGATGCACTCACCCACGCCATCGAGGCCTATGTCAGCAGGAAGGCGAACCCGTTCTCCGACAGCCTCGCGCTCGTCGCGATCGGCACCATCGGACAGGTGCTGCAACGCGTCTACGCGGACGGGCAGGATGCCGAGGCTCGCGAGCGGATGATGCTGGCCGCCACGCAGGCGGGCATCGCGTTCTCCAACTCCAGCGTCGCCCTCGTGCACGGTATGAGCCGGCCGATCGGCGCGCACTTCCACGTCGCGCACGGACTGTCGAACGCCATGCTGTTCCCCGCGGTCACCGAATTCTCCGTGGATGCCGCCGAGTCCCGCTATGCCGACTGCGCTCGCGCGCTCGGCGCGGCTTCGGCGGACGCCTCGGATGCGACCGCCGCGGCCGACCTGGTCGTCGCGCTGAAGGAATTGTGCCGCGACGTGGAGGTGCCGACGCCGAAGTCGTACGGCATCGACAAGCAGACCTGGGACGAGAGGGTCCCGCTCATGGCCGAGCAGGCGCTGGCGTCGGGATCCCCGAACAACAACCCGAGGATCCCGACCGCCGAGGAGATCCGCGAACTCTACGGGCGGATCTACGCGTGAGGACGGCTCATTCGGGAGCCTGATCGTCGGGTTCGACCTTCTCCGTCTTCACCCGGTCCGCGACGTTGCCGGGTGCACCCTCCTGCTCGCGTTCGTTCTCGACCTTCTGTTCGAGCTTGTCGACGAGATTCTTGATCTTCTGGCCGGTGAGGTCGTCGTTGTCCTCGGGGCGGCCCGAGCCGTGCTTGGGGGCGTTGTCCATCGACGTCCGTCCTTCGTTCGTAGGGTGCAGGGGAGCGGTACCCGAGCGCCGGAACGGTCAAACGGGCAACGGTTCTGCTCACACCGATCACCACCGGCAAGCTCGAGGAGACCGTGCCCGCCGCCTAGCTCATCGGGTCCGCTCGGCCGCGGCGGCGATGTCGGCGAGGTCCTGCTCGAGGGCCTTGCGGGTCGCGCGTTTCGCGAGTGGCGCGAACAGCGTCATCGCGAGCTGCGCGAAGGCGCCGAGGGGTCCGCTCTCCCCGGAGAACTCCACGGTCAGATCCGTCCCGTCCGCCGAGGGGGTCAGGTCGTAGACGGTCCGGTAGCGGGCGCCGCGGGATTCGGCGACGACGACGGTGCGTCGCTCGGGATCCACTTCGGCGACCTGCATCTCCTCGGTCGCCGACTGACCGAACATCCCGCGGGTCTCCCGCCACCGTGTGCCCACCTCGTAACCGGTGCCGTCCAGTCGTTCGACGGCTTTCACCCCGCGCAGGGTGACAGGTGCCTCGTCCAGTGCGGTGAGCACCCGCCACACCGCGGGCGGCGGTGCGGCGATGTGGCGGGAGACCTCGATGCGTTGTTCCACTTCTCTCCTCGTGATCGTTCGGTCAGAGCGGGAGCTCGGTCTCCTGCAGCCCGGGCGGAACGCCGCGGCGCCGGAACCATTCGACACCGAAGGCGGCGCGCAGGTGTTCCTCGGGCATGTTCAGCATCGGCCCGAAGTCGCCGATCTGCGACTCGTAGCCGACCATCGCCGCGCGTTTGGCGCCCAGCGCCGTCGACACGTCCACCGCGGTGGTCAGTTCCGATTCCGGTAGGCCGAACGTCTCGAGGTCGGGTGGGCGCACGTCGTCGGGGGTGTCCGGCAGCGCCGAGAGCAGCCGCATCAGGTGGTCCCGATTCGTGGATGCCTCGTAGACGGCGTCGTGTCCGCTGATCCGTTCGGCATGGACACCGGCACGGTGGACCTGGACGTGATCGGGATGACCGTAGCCGCCGTGCGCGTCGTAGATCGTGACGACATCGGCGCGTTCCTGCTCGATCACGGCGGCCAGCCTGGCTCCCACCTTGCTCGGATCGGCGTTGGTGAAGGCATTCGGGTCGTGGTTGCCGGCGGTGCCGGCCATCCCCGAATCGCCGTATCCGAAGGGCACTACCCGCGCCGCACCCAGCGCCCGGGCCGATTCCTCGAGTTCCTTCGTGCGGCGGGCGGCGAGGGATTCGCCGGGCGCGAGCAGCCCGTCGGGATATTCGCCGCGGGCACCGTCGGTGGCGACGACGAGCACGACGCGATGCCCGGCGTCGGCGGCCCGGCGCATCACGCCACCGGTGAGGAACACCTCGTCGTCGGGGTGTGCGTGGAAGCACAGCAGAACGCTCATGGCGTTCATGCTGACACGCTGCCCGTCCGTTGCAGCGGTCAGTCCGGCTCGCCGTAGCGGGCCGCGAGATTGTCGGGCATCGGTTCGTGCCGCAGATACTGGCGGGCGAAATCGGCGGTGCCCTGCGTGATGGCCCGCAGTTCGACCGGATAGCGGCCGAGTTCGAGTTCGGGAACCTCCGCGCGCAGCAGGGCGACACCCGGCTCGGGGGATTCGGTGCCGAGCACCCGTCCGCGCCGGGCCGACAGATCGCCGAGGACCGCGCCGAGATACTCCTCGGGCACGATCACCCGCACGGCAGCGACCGGTTCGAGTACGCGAACGGTGCTGTGCGAGGCCGCATCCCGCAGGGCCAGCCCGGCGGCGGCCTGGAAGGCCGCGTCGGACGAATCCACCGAGTGGGCCTTGCCGTCGACCAGGGTGACCTGCACGTCGACGAGCGGATATCCCGTCGTCACACCCTTCTCCGCCTGCGCGTACACGCCCTTCTCCACGGACGGGATGAACTGGCGCGGAACCGCACCGCCCACCACCTTCTCGGCGAACACCACCCCGCTGCCCACCGGCAGTGGTTCGACCTCGACGTCGACGACCGCGTACTGGCCGTGCCCACCGGACTGTTTGACGAGCCTGCCGTGGCCTTTCGCGGGTCCGGCGAAGGTCTCCTTCAGCGGCACCCGATGCTCGACCGTGTCGACCTGGACACCGTGCCGGGTGCGCAACCGCTCGAGGACCAGTTCGGCGTGCGCCTCGCCCGTGCACCACAGCACGAGCTGATGGGTCTCGGGATTCTGCTCGACGTGCAGCGCGGGATCCTCGGAGGCGAGGCGCGACAGGGCCTGGGACAGCTTGTCGTCGTCGGTGCGGGTGTGTGCCTCGATCGCGACGGGGAGCAGGGGAGTCGGGGTCGGCCACCGGTCGAGTGGGACCGGATGGTCGGGGTCGTACAGGACATCACCGGGTTGTGCCGTCGCGAGCTTCCCGACGGAGGCGATGTCTCCCGCCACGGCCTCGCCGACCGGGCGCTGTTGCTTGCCGAACGGGCTCGTCAGGGCGGGAATGCGTTCGCGGCTGTCGCGGTCACCGTCGGCCAGCGCGACGATCGTGTCGGGTCGCAGCGTGCCGGAGTAGACGCGCACCAGGCTGATCCGCCCGACATAGGAGTCGCCGGCCACACGCACGACCTGCGCGGCGAGCGGACCGTCCGGATCGCACGGCGGTGCCCCACGATCGCGCTGCGTCGGTGCGGGGAATCCGGTGGTGATCAACTCGAGCAGTTCGACGGCACCGATCCCCGTCTCGTCGGCGGGGACGGCCGGATGCAGGGTGCACGCCAGGATCTCGCGGGTGAGTCCTTCCTGCAGGGAGGCCGTGTCGAGTTGCTCGCCGGCGATGAACCGCTCCATGAGCGTGTCGTCCTGGCCGGAGATGGCCTCCACGAGGCTCTCGCGCGCTTCGGTGGACACCGGGCACGGACCGGGTTCGCCGTAACTGCGGCCCGTCAGCAGACCCATCGACCCGATCGGGCGGTCGCCGTCGTAGACGGGATAGAACATGGCCCGCAGGGTGTCCGGTCCCAACCCGAAGGCGTCGTGGCAATCGGTGAGCATGTCGTCGAAGCTGTGCCGGGCGACGTCGAGTTTGTTCACCACGATCGCGCGGGGGATCGCCTCGTCGTCGCATTCGCGCCAGAGCGCGCGGGTCGCGGCGCTGATGGGATCGGTGGCGGAGACGACGAAGATCGCCGCGTCGGCCGCGTGCAGGGCTGCGCGGACCTCGGCGTCGAAGTCGGGGTGTCCCGGCGTGTCGATCAGGTTGATCTTGATGTCGTTCCATTCGAGGGGGACGACGGACAGCTGCACCGACCTGCGGTGGCGCTGCTCGATCCCCTCGTAGTCGGACACCGTGGTGCCCTCTGCCACGCGCCCGGCGCGCCCGACGGCGCCCGCTGCGACGGCGAGGGATTCGGTGAGGGTGGTTTTCCCGGAGCCGCTGCACCCCACCAGGGCAACGTTGCGGATCCGGTCGGGACTGTCGGCGGTCGGTGCCTGCCGGCTGCGTGCTGCGGAGCGATCGGGCATCGAGCTACTCCCTCGTGTGACCTGCGGCACAGTCTAAGGCATTCCGATGGTGCCTCCGGGGAGGTTCGCAACACGCGCTCGGGGCTCGCAACGCCACCGGTGACCGATGGTGTTGCGAGCCTCGCGGCGGCGGTGCGTACCCCCGGCCTGCTCAGTACACGTCGCGCACGTACCGCTTCTCGCGCTTGAGGGTGGTGACGTACTCCGCGGCCTGCTCGTCGTTCATGCCGCCGTGCTCGGCGACGATCTCGTGCAGCGCACGGTCGACGTCCTTCGCCATCCGCGACGCGTCGCCGCAGATGTAGAAGTGTCCACCCTCCTCGAGCCACGCGAACAGTTCCGCGCCGTGCTCCTTCATGCGGGTCTGCACGTAGATCTTCTCGGCCTGATCGCGGGAGAACGCCAGGTCCAGGCGCGTGAGCACACCCGAGTCGGCGAACTCGGCCAACTCCTGTTCGTAGATGTAGTCGCAGCCGCGCTTCTGGTCGCCGAAGAACAGCCAGTTCTTCCCCGTCGCACCCCGTGCGCGACGTTCCTGCAGGAAGCCGCGGAAGGGTGCGATGCCGGTGCCCGGACCGACCATGATCATCGGTGCGGTGTTGTCGGCGGGCACGCGGAAGGCCTTGTTCTTCGACACGAAGATGCCGACCTTGCCTTCACCGACACGATCGGCGAGGAAGGTCGAGCACACCCCGCGACGCTCGCGGCCGTCGGTGCCGTAGCGCACCGCCGCGACCGTCAGGTGCACCGAACCGTCGCACGCGTTCGGGCTCGACGAGATCGAGTACGCCCGGTGCTGCAGCGGACGCAGCAGCGCCAGGAACTGCTCGGCCGACAGTTCGGGCGCGGGATCGAGCAGGAGCACGTCGAGAATGTCGCGGCCCCACAACCATTCGTCGAGCGCGGCCTTGTCGCTGTGCCGCAGCACATAGGTGAGTTCCTCGTTACCCGTGTGTTTCTCGATCTCCTCGAGGAGATCGACGGACGGAGCGGTGATCTCGTAGTTGTAGGTGAGGAGGTGCTCGAGCGTGTCGTCGTGACCCTCGGGGACGGTCGCGCCGTCGAGACCGAGCCGACCGAGGATCGCGTGCACGAGTTCGGTGTCGTTGACGGGCACCACGTTCAGCGCGTCGCCCGCTTCGTATTCGAGACCGGAATCGGCGAGCGCGAACTCGTAGTGCCGAATCTCCTTGGCCGAGTCCTCCCCGGACAGGAGCACGTTCGACGTCAGCACCGCCGGATAGGGATTCTTGCGGGTCCACTGCGGCTTCGCCCGGGCCGGTGCCGCCGGTGCCGCGGGAGCGGGAGCACCATCGCCCACGATGCCCTCGACGGCCGCGACGAGCGGCAGCGTCTCCGCGATCCACGTCGCGGCGAGCTCCTCGAACTCGACGTCGCAGTCCACCCGCGGCACGATGCGCTGCGCACCGAGCTGCTCGAGACGCATGTCGATGAGCTTGCCGGCCTGGCAGAACCCGTCGTAACCGGTGTCGCCGAGGGCGAGCACCGCGAAGTTCATGCCGTCGAGGCGCGGCGCGCTCTCGGCCGACAGCGCATCCCAGAACAGCTCGGCGTTGTCGGGCATCTCGCCCTCGCCGTAGGTGGATGTGACGATCAGGACCTGGCCCAGACCGGCGAACCGGTCGAGGTCCATGTCGTCGAGAGCGCACACGACGGGCGCGAAGCCCTGGGTGCGCGCTGCAGCCGCGGCGTCCTCGGCGACGGCTTCGGCATTGCCGGTCTGCGAGCCGTAGAGCACGTGCAGAGCAGTCGCCGAGCCGACGGTCCCGGCATCGGCGGCGGAACCCCCGGAGAACAGGCGGGTCTGCATCCCGGCGACGAAGCCGGAGAGCCACGACCGCTGATCGGCGGTGAACGGAGCGTCGAGGGGAATGAACGGGCCGGTGGTGGTCACGCGGAGACTCCCATCGTGGAGGTGAGGACGTTCGGGACGGCGTTGCGTGCGAACAGTTCCTCGTAACCGGGCAGGCGACCTGCGGCGTCGAGATTCTTGCGGCTCTGCAAGAGGATCCAGCCGTAGGTACCCGGCGCATCGACCGAGCGGACGTTGCGCAGGGCCAGGGCCTGCTTGTAGTCGTTCAGGCGCTTGTCGGCGACCAGCGCCGCGAGCTGCTCGTCGGTGTGATCGGCGATCGCCGCGAGGGCGTAGCGCTCGAGCTTCGCGACGAGGAAGAAGTCCTCGGTGAGCAGCAGATTGCGTGCGGTCTTCTGTACCGCCGGATCCGACACGTCGGTGGCGTCGGGGACCTTCTGCAGCGCCATCTCCTGCGCGGCGGCGAGCACCGTGTAGTTGTTGAGCAGCGCGTACATGGCCTCGGTGTCGGTCGCGTCCGGGGTGACACCACCGGCGACGGGAACACCCGAGCGGTAGTTCTCCTTGAACTTGCGCACCTGGTGCGCGACCAGCGCCGTGGCGACCTCGGCGGCGAGGTCCTTGCGCGATGCTGCGGCGAGGATCTCGTCGAGGTGCTGGTACTGCAGCAGCGCGCGCGGCATGCCGTACGCGAAGCGGTGCTGCTCGACCTGCCAGTTGTCGATCAGGAAGCGGGCCTTCACCGAGCCGGTCGCCTCGACGTGCAGGTGCAGCAGCTGCAGCACGGCGGCGTTGTGGATCGCGGCCTGCGGGTCGTCACCGGTGATCGACCCGAGGACGATCGAGTCGGCGCTGGCCTTGCGGGGGAGCAGGCCCTCGGGGTCGTACTGGTAGACGAACCCGCCCGACATGCCGTTGCCGAAGCCCTTGCCGAACTCGCCGATGTTGAGCACCGCGCCGTTGGTCATGTACTCGCAGGCGAACTCGCCGACACCCTCGACGACGGCGGTGGCGCCGGAGTTGCGCACCGCGAAGCGGTCGCCGGCCTCACCCTCGACGAACAGGCGACCGCCGGTCGCACCGAAGAGCGCGAAGTTGCCGATGAGCACGTTGCCGCCGCGATCGTCGCTGCCGCCACCCGGTGAACGCAGCACGATCTGCCCGCCGCACTGGCCCTTGCCGACGCCGTCGTTGGCGGTACCGGTGTGCTCGATGCGCATGCCGTCGTTGCAGAACGCCCCGAAGGACAGGCCCGCCGAACCGGAGGTGGTGATGGTGACGGTGCCGTCGCGTAGCCAGCGGCGTCCGCGCTCGTCGTCGAGCACGGCCGGCAGGGCGCCGAGATCCTCGTGGTTGAGCATGCGCTCGATGTCGATCGCCAGCTGCGCGCCGACGCTCTTGTTGTTGTTCGTCAGCTGCACGCCGTCGCCGAGCGAGACGGTGAGCTCCTTCGCATCGACGAGGGCCTCGCGCAGCCGGGCCACCCACGCCTCGTCGAGCGAGTAGTCCTTCTCCATGTAGACCGGATTGTCGATGTGCACCTCGGGCAGCACCGCGAGCATCGCCCGCAGGTCCAGCCGGCCCACGCTCGACGGGTGGTCGAGCAGGTGCAGCAGGTCGGCGCGGCCACGCGCGTCGCGCAGCGACCGCAGACCCAGGCGGGCGAGCAGCTCTCGGGTCTCGTGCGCGACGTTGAGCAGGTACTGGGCCATCGCCCGCGGATCGCCGTTGAACACTTCGGGATTCGTGGTCAGACCTGCCGGGCACTTGACGTTGCAGTTCTTCGCCATGACGCAGCCGAGCATCATCAGCGCGGTGGTGCCGAACTCGAAGCTGTCGGCGCCGAGCAGCGCGGAGACGATGACGTCCGACGCCGTCTGGTGCGCACCCGAGCAGCGCAGCACGACCTTGTCGCGCAGACCGTTGGCCGTGAGGGCCTGGTGGACCTCGGCCACACCGATCTCCGCGGACCGGCCCGCGTACTTCAGCGAGGTCACCGAGGCGGCACCCGTGCCGCCGGTGTTGCCGGCGACGTTGATGACGTCGGCGCCGGCCTTCGCGACACCCACGGCGATCGTGCCGATGCCCTCCGAGGAGACGAGCTTGACGATCACCCGCACCCGCGCCGCCTTGGCGTCGTGGATGAGCTGGGCGAGGTCCTCGATGGAGTAGGTGTCGTGGTGCGGCGGCGGCGAGACCAGCTCGACGCCCGGGGTCGCACCGCGCGCCGCGGCGATCTCCACCGTGACCTTCTTGGCGGGCAACTGGCCGCCCTCACCGGGCTTCGCGCCCTGCGCGATCTTGATCTCGATCTCCTCGAGCATCGGATCGGCGAGATAACCGGCCCACACACCGAAGCGGCCGGACGCGAACTGCTTGATGCGCGACCCGCGGATGGTGCCGTAGCGGGAGATGTGCTCGCCGCCCTCACCGCAGTTCGACATGCCGCCGACCATGTTGGTGCCGTGGGCGACGGCCTCGTGGGCGTTGGAGTTGAGCGCGCCATGGCTCATCGCACCCGACGCGAGCGCCGGGGTGATCTCGTGCGCCGGCTGCACCCGGTCGAGCCGCACGCTCAGCGGGGCCTGGCGGACCTGCTCGAGATAGCGCGCGGCGTCACCGATCGCGTGCACGGTCAGGGTGTCGCCGTAGCAACGGTGCGAGACGATGCCGTCACCGAAGCGCGCGACGAGCGAGGCCGCGAGCGCATCGGGACGACGGTGGTCGTCTGCGAGCGGACCGGTCAGACGCAGGACGAATTCGCTCTCACCGACCCGCGCCGCGGAGATCCCGCGCACGAGCATCGAGTTGTTGCCGAACCGCGCGAAGCGGCCCATCTCCTTGGTGAAGTCCTCGGCGGTGACGGCGTAGGTGACGTCGGCGGGCAGGGCGAGCACGTCGCGCAGCGCCGCGGGACGCTGTGCGCGCTCGTCGGCCATCGTGCGGGCGAACGCGCGGTAACCCGGGGTGATCTCGAAGGCATCGATCTCGGCGGGTGTCAGGGCGCGGAAGCCGCCGTAGCGGTACGAGGCGTCGTCGAGACCGTGCGCGTCGGAGAGCCGGTGCAGCGGCAGCAGACGCAGCGCGTCGGTCAGATCCGGCTCGGCCTCCTTCTCCACGGGCAGCGCGAAGGGCTCCTCGGTCATGTCCACGAAGCCGCGCACGGCGGTCGTGCCGAACGAGTGACCGGCGCCCTCGGCGCGCTCCTTGAACAGACCCAGCAGCGGGACGTCCTTCTCCGTCTCCACGGTGAGAGCGCGACGGTGCCAGTCGGCGACGGCCTGCGCGAGGGTGGTGAAACCGACACCGCCGACCGGGGACTTCACGTTCGGGAACCAGCGCGCGAGCACCTCGTCACTCGTGTCGAGATAGCTCGGCTCGAAGAACTCACCGCCGATATACGACTCGACGGTGCACAGGCCGACGCGTCCCATCGTCTTCATGAGCGACTTCTCGGCCGCCTTGCGGAACTTCAGGAACGCGGCGTCGGCATCGTCGCCGAACTTCTCCTCGGCGCGCATCTGCACCGTGAGCGGATACACCGCAGCGGCACCGAAACCGAGGGTCGCGGCGATGTGATGCGACGAGAACAGCTGTCCGGACTCGACGATGACGGACACGCGCAGACGCAATCCCTCGTCGATCAGGCGCTGGTTGACCGCGGCGACGGTGAGCACCATCGGCAGTCCGGCGCGGTCGGTGGAGACGTGGCGGTCGGTGAGCACGGCGATGCCACCGGATTCGCGGGCGAAATCGGCAATGGCCTCGGCCGTACCGTCGATCGCGGCGGCGAGCGCGGCCGCGTTCGCCTTGGCGTCGTCGAAGACGGGGGAGTACAGCATCTCGAAACGCCGCACCGGGGTGTCGGACTGTTCGCGGATACGCAGCATGTCGAGGTGCGTGAGGATCGGGGTGGGCACCACGATCTGGGCCGCGGACGAGACGGGAGCACCGCTACCGGGGCGAGCACCGAGCGCGACGCGCAGGGTCATGCCGTCCGCTTCGCGGATCGAGTCCAGCGACGGGTTGGTGACCTGGGCGAAGCGCTGCGAGAAGTATTTGGCCACACCGCCTTCCTGATCCGACAGCGCGTTGATGGCGTTGCCGTAACCCATCGCGGAGATGCGCTCCTGACCCGACGCGAGCATCGGGTCGAGCATGAACCGGAAGGATTCCTGGTTGATGCTGTAGGACACGTAGCGCTGGTAACGCTCGAGATCGCCGTTGTAGCGCAGCGGGGAACCGGCCTTCTCGGCGGGAACCTCGGGCAGGGCATCGAGATTGCGGCGGGCCTCGTCGACGAGCGACGCGTAATTCTGCCGGGCAGCAAGAAGTTCGAGCGCCTCATCCGCTCCGTAGGAGCGGCGCGTGCGGTGATCGAAGTACAGCATGCCACCGGCCTCGATGCGGCCGCGACGCAGCACGGTCTCGGGCGCGAAGTCGAACTGGCCGGCCTCGGAGGTGACGGCGAGGTACTCTTCGGTCTCCACGGTGCGCAGCGGACGCAGGCCGAGGCGGTCGAGGCGCGCGCCGACGACGGTGCCGTTGCCGAAGATCAGCGCCGCGGGGCCGTCGTTCTTCTCCTCGTACAGGGAGAAGAACTCGAGCATCGCGCGGACCTGCGGCGACAGCTCGGTGTCGTTCTCCCAGGCAGGCGGCATCATCTGCACGACGGCGGTGACGAGGTCGAGTTCGTTGTGGGCGATACGCGAGGCCAGGGTCTGGTCGAAGCGGCAGCTGTCGGACTGTCCCGGCGGGCGAATGATGTCACGGCCCATCGCGCGGGCGAGGGCGCCCTCGAACAGCCGGTTCTTGCGATCGGTGTTCAGCTCACCGTTGTGCGCCATGAGGCGGAACGGCTGCGCCATCGTCGGATGCGGATCGGTGTTCGTCGAGAACCGGGTGTGGAAGAACAGGGTGTGCACCGCGTGCTGCGGATCGGTGAGATCGCGGAAGTACGGGATGACCTCGTGAGAGTTCAAGCGGTTCTTGAGAACCTGCGTGCGCGCACTGAGCGAGAGCGGGTACAGCCCGCCCAGTTCCGGCTCGGTGTAGGCGCGGGCCTCGACCTCGAGGAGCACGCCGTGCAGCAGTCGGTCGAACTCGTCGACGGAGTCGCACGCGTCGGGCCGCGTGAAGATCCACTGCCGGATCGGCAGCTGGTATTTCGTTGCGGCAGGACGCAACACGCTGTCGTCGACGGGGACGTCGCGCATCGTGAGCACGGTGACCCCGGCTCCGGCGAGTGCCGACGAGACGAGTTCCTCGGCATCGGCATGCGCCGCGGGATCGGTGGGGAGGAAGAAGTTTCCGACACCGAAGTGCCCTTCCTTCAAGGGTTTTCCGGTGATCTCGGAGAAGAAGGCGACCGACAGGTCCACGTTGATGCCGGCTCCGTCGCCGACACCCTCGGCGGACATGCCACCGCGGTGCGGCACGACGCACAGGGCCTCGTGACCGCGGGTGAGCACGTCGTGGGTCTGCACGCCGTCCTTGCGGGTGATGAAACCGACACCACAACTGCTCTTGTCCAGCGTGCTGTCGTACAGGCCGGTGTCACTGGCGTGCGTCACGGACGTCCTCCTCGGTGCATCGAATTCGACGTCGACCGGCAGTGACGATGCGAAGAAGGGGAACGCGTGGGAAGGCGCAGCTCCTGAGGTGCATAGACGTGTGCCGGAGACGATGTGTGTGAATGCAGACGTCTTTGTCCGAATGCGCCGTGCGTTGCGACGGTGGAGCGCGCGAGCAGCAATCGCAAGTGTAGCGCACGTGTTAACTCCGGTGACGGCGGGATACATCACAACCCGCCGGGAGTAAACGCTTTATTGCGGGAGGGTCTTCGCTACGCTCGCGCCCAACGGCGTCGACAGGCCGGACTACGGGCAGGGAGAGCGATATGACCGACATTCTCGACCGCACGAAGATCTACATCGACGGGCAGTGGGTGGACTCCGACGGCGCCGGCCGCATCGAGGTCGTGAACCCGACGACCGAAGAGGTCGTCGCCGCGGTCGCCGAGGGTGCCGCCTCCGATGTCGATCGGGCGGTCGCCGCAGCGAAGGCGGCCTTCCCGGCCTGGTCCGCGCTCAGTGGTGCGTCGCGCGCCGCCTACCTGGAGAAGGTCTCCTCGCTGGCGAACGAGCGTGCCGACGAACTCACGAGCGTCGTCTCCCAGGACATGGGGATGCCCGCTCACTTCGCGCGTGCCATCCAGGTCGGGATGCCGCTGAAGAATATTGCCGCCTATGCGTCGCTGGCCGGAACGTACGACTTCGACGACCAGGAGATCGGCAACGCCCTGGTCGTACGCGAACCCATCGGGGTCGTCGGGGCGATCACCCCGTGGAACTACCCGCTGCACCAGGTGGTGCTCAAGGTGTTCGCCGCGCTCGCCGCCGGGTGCACCGTGGTGCTCAAGCCCACCGAGGTCGCGCCGCTGGTGACCTACGCGCTCGTCGACATCGTCGACGAGGCCGGCCTGCCGCCGGGCGTGTTCAACCTCGTCAGCGGTTACGGACCGGTCGTCGGCGAGGCCATCGCCGCACACCCCGACGTCGACATGGTGTCGTTCACGGGCTCGACGCGTGCCGGCAAGCGCGTCTCGGTCGTCGCTGCGGAGACGGTGAAGAAGGTCGCGCTCGAACTCGGCGGCAAGTCGGCCAACATCATCCTCGACGATGCCGACCTCACCGCCGCCGTCACCGAGGGTGTCGGCAAGTGCTTCCTCAACTCCGGCCAGACCTGCACCGCCCTGACCCGCATGCTCGTCCCCGCCGACCGTCTGCAGGAGGCCACCGCCGTCGCCGAGCAGGTCGCGCGGGCCTACACCCTCGGGCTGCCCGACGATCCGTCGTCGAAGCTGGGCCCGCTCGTCAGCGGCACGCAGCAGGCACGCGTGAAGGCGTACATCGACAAGGGCGTCGAGGAGGGGGCCGAACTGGTGCTCGACGGACGCGAAACCGAGTTCACCACCGGCTACTTCGTCGGCCCGACCGTGTTCACGAACGTCGCGCCGGAGATGACGATCGCCCGCGAGGAGATCTTCGGGCCGGTGCTGTCGATCATCGGATACCAGGACGAGGACGATGCGGTGCGCATTGCCAACGACAGCGAGTACGGCCTGTCCGGTGGGGTCTGGTCGGCCGACCCAGCGCGAGCGGAGGCCGTGGCCCGCCGTATGCGCACCGGTCAGGTCTACATCAACGGCGGCGCCTTCAACACCGACGCACCTTTCGGTGGTTACAAGCAGTCGGGTATCGGACGCGAGGCCGGTGTCTTCGGGCTCGAGGAGTTCCTGGAGATCAAAACGATCCTGCGCTGACGGCGGTGCCGTATCGTTTCGTCGGACCGGTCAGTAGTAGACCGCGCCGGGTACGCCGCCGCCCACGGCGATCGCATCGCCGGTGATGCCGATGCTGCGCGGGCTCGCGAGGAACGCGACGACGTCGGCGACCTCGCTCGCGTCGATGAGGCGGTTCACGGAGTTCTTCGCGATCTGCCGTTCCAGTTCGGCTATCGGCGTGCCCGTCTCGGCGGACTCCTCGGCCAGTCGCGCCGCCAGCCGTTCGGTGCGGGTGCGGCCGGGGTGGACCACGGTGACGTTGATGCCGTGCGGGCCGAGTTCGTCGGCGAGGTTCTTCGTCACGGCTGCAACGCTGACGTTCCGGACCGTCTGGGCGATGGAGTTCGCGCTGCGCGCGCCGAGCCCGCTGATGTTGATGATCCGGCCCCAGCCCTGCTCGATCAGGTAGGGGGCGACGGCGCGTGCGGTGCGCAGACAGCCGAGGACCTTGATCTCGACTTCGTTGCGCACGATGTCGTCGGTGGTCGCGGCGAAACTCGTCGGCTTGTCGGCGGTCCAGGGTGTGGCGGCGGAGTTGACGAGGATGTCGACGCCACCGAGTTCGGCGACGGCCCGCGCGACGAGTGCGTCGACCGAGGCCTGGTCGCTGGTGTCGGTGGGCACGGGAACGATTCGTCGCCCGGTCTCCTCCGAGAGGGTCTTCGCCGCGATGTCGAGATCGGCCGCGGTACGGGCCGCGATCACCACGTCGGCACCTTCGGTGGCCAGTGCCCGCGCGATGGCGTAGCCGATGCCGCGGCTACCGCCGGTGACGATGGCCCGCTTGGCAGTGAGTCCGAGATCCATGCTGCCCTTGTCCGTTCTTCGGGGATGTCCCGACGGTATGCCGACAGGGGAGCGGGCGGCCACATTTGCGACCGGCGTGATGCGAAGCGGTGGACGGCTACGGCTACGGCGACGGCCCCCGCACCATGTGGTGCGGGGGCCGTCGGTGGTAGGTCTCAGGCCTTGCGGGTGCGGCCGAGGCGCAGCAGCGTCATCGCGAGCGTGCTGCCGTCGGTGCCGAGTTCGGCGAAGCGTCCCATGACGGCCATTTCCTCGGCCTGTGCTTCGCGGCTCGCGTCGGTGCCCTTCGCGGATGCTCCGGCGCGCTGAACGAGCTCCGAACGCCGCTTGATCACCGCGAGCAGCTGAGCGTCGAGCTCCTTGATCTGCTCGAACAGCTCCCCGAGCTCTGCCTCGGCCGACGAAGCTTCGCCGACGGACGCAAGGCCAGGCGAATCAAGCTGGACAGTCATGCAGACTCCTCCGGTCTCGTCTGAATCGTCACAGATTGTGTCGTGCTTACACCTATAGGTGTTACCGACACGTAGGGAAAAATTCTCGCGAGATTCTCCCATGCGCGTCCTGTTCCTTCATAAACGGCCGTGACCTGGTTCAACACCCTGATGGCCGGGGGTATGTTAATTGTCACACCGACCGGTGCCAACTCGTGTGTCCGTCGGTGACGCCGCGCCCGAAGGGTCCGCATCGGGTCCGCCGCTCGAGGTAGCGTTCCGGCCGACCGGCAGGGCCGAGGACGTCGGGGCTCCTCGGTACACCTGGAGGGGAGACCGATGCGACGACCTGTTGTCCCGTGGGGTGGGCGCGGCACGGAGGCTGCGACTTCCGGTACGGAACCGACTTCCGGTACCGAACCGACTTCCGGTACCGAGCCGACTTCCGGTACCGAACCGACTTTCGGTGCCGAACCGACATCCCACATCGAACCGCCGAGCGAATGGCAGCACGGCACGCGCAATCTGCACGTGTACGCAGCGGCCGGTGCGGCGGTGCTCGTGGCGATTTTCGCCGCGGCCCGCGGAGCGAGCGCGTGGGGCACCGATTCGGTGGGCGCCGACCGCTTCTATTCGATCCTGGCGGTGCTGATGCTGCTGACGGCGGCCTTCGGCGCCACCTTCTGGTGGCCTGCCGGATCTGGGGCCCGGCGACCGTCGTCGTGGCCTCCGAGCCGCACACCGCGGTTCCGGTACGTCGAGACGGCCGATCGCGGCAGTACCGAGATCGCGGGCCGTCGCCCCGTCTTCGGTCTGCTGCTCGCGATGGTGCTGTGCGGGACGTTCCTCTCGCTCGGCGCAGCCGTGGAGATCGTGGTCGGGAACGAGGGTCTACCTCTCGTGGCGCTGGTGCTGGCGCTCGTCGCCGGGGTGTGTCTGGCCTTCCTCGTGGAGGTGGCACTCGGGCGCATCCGGGCCGGTTCGCTGGTTCTCGGGCCGGACGGGATCAGGCTGCGCGGCTGGTTCGTGGAGTCCTATCTGCCGTGGGTGTCGGTGCGGGGTCTTCGTGCGGTCGACCGGGGGTTCCCGGAAATCTGGATCGAGGGGCACGGGTCGGCGGCGTGGGCGCGTCGGCGCACGAGTCGGGTGTTCCCCTTCGAGCGCCTGCCGTCCGAGCCCCGGATCGAGGTGGACTCACGGCATCTGGCCGTCGATCCGGTGCAGTTGTACCGTTTCCTCGAGTTCTACGTGGAGCACCCTCGCCACCGCCGTGAACTGGGCACACCGGCGGCTGCGGAACGTCTCGCGGAGGGCCCTCCGTTCACCGTCGACGACGAGTGAAAATAACGTAGTCCGTATTTCAGAATGTCGTTTCCGTTCCCGTTCCTGCAACTCGTGTTCGGACCTTCACAAGTGCGGCACTCGGTGCCGTAGCATCGAGTCAGACGCTTCGGGAGGACGCCTTCCCGAAGATCTGTGCGCTCGGCGGTGCCGGCGCGTGGACCCCAGGTGTTCGACCAGATTGGACGAGAAATGACCGCTCCGGAACGCATCGTCATCGTCGACGGCGCACGCACCCCCGTCGGCAGCTTCGGCGGCGCACTCAAGGACGTACCCGCGCACGAACTCGGCGCCACCGCGGTCCGCGAGGCGCTGCAGCGCGCGGGTGTCGCAGGTGAGGACATCGACGAGGTTGTCATGGGTTGCATCGGCCAGGTCGGTGCCGACGCCTACAACGCCCGTCGCGTCACCCTCGCCGCCGGACTTCCCGTCTCCACCCCGGCCCTCACCGTCAACCGCCTGTGCGGCTCGGGTCTGCAGGCCGTGTGGTCCGCAGCCCAGGAGATCCGTTGGGGTGCCGCGGAGATCACCGTCGCCGGTGGCGACGAGAGCATGTCGCGCATGCCGTTCTACGACTTCGGTGCCCGCAACGGTTACAAGCTCGGCAACCGCGAGCTCGTCGACGGCACCGTCGGCATGCTCACCGATCCGTTCAGCGGACTGCACATGGGCGTCACGGCCGAGAACGTCGCCCGCGAGTACGGCGTCAGCCGCGAGCAGCAGGACGAGTTCGCCCTCGAATCGCAGCGCCGCGCCGCCACCGACGCCGCGAAGGCCGCCTTCGCCGAGGAGATCACCCCGGTCGAGATCGGTGGCCGCAAGCCCGTCACCGTCACCGAGGACGAGCACCCCAAGCCCGACACCACCCTCGAGGTGCTCGGCAAGCTGCGCTCGGCGTTCATCAAGGACGGCACCGTCACCGCCGGTAATGCCTCCGGGATCAACGACGGCGCTGCCGCGCTCGTCCTGGCCCGCGAGTCGGTCGCCCGTGAACGCGGTCTCGGTGCCTCTGTCGTGCTCGAGTCGGTCGTCACCTCGGCGATGGAGCCCGAGCTGATGGGCTACGCCCCGACCCTCGCCCTGGTGAAGCTGTTCGAGCAGAACGGCCTGACCCCGGCCGACATCGACACCGTCGAGCTCAACGAGGCCTTCGCCTCGCAGGCCGTGGCGGTGGCGCGCGACGCCAAGCTCGACCCGGAGAAGACCAACCCCTACGGCGGTGCCATCGCCCTGGGCCACCCGGTCGGCGCGACCGGCGCGATCCTGACGCTGCGCGTCGCCAAGGACCTGATCCGTCGCGATCTCGAACTCGGCGTCGTCACCATGTGCATCGGTGGCGGACAGGCACTCGCCGCGCTGCTGCGCCGCGTGTCCTGATCCGGGCAGGTTTCGAAGGACCGACAGTGGTGGGGGGGGGGGGGGGGGGGGGCCCCCCCGGCCCGGGGGGGCGGGCCGGGGGGGGGGGGGGGGGGGGGGGCGCGCCCCCCCCCCCCCCCCGGGGG